>JAFZWX010000168.1 GCA_017617145.1 Treponema sp.
TCTGCTTGAACTGAAAAAGAATGTGGACATTCTCCAGGAACAGCTCCTGAAAATGTCCATCAAACCTAAATAATTTCGGTTAGAATTCTAACATGATTTACGGTTAGATTTCGGTTAGATTTTTACATGATTTAATACGGAGTGGTATTAAAGGGAAATTTTAGAATAATAGAACCCGTTTTTGACAAAAAAAAGACCTGCAGATGATTTTGAAGTAAAGTTTCATCCACAGGTCATGATCAGGTTGTGATTATATTAGTTAGAGTACCATTGTGCCTGGAAATAACGGTTTCCTGAACCAGTAACTTCAGTTACATAATTATAGGAAAGAACATTACCAGATGCATCTGTTTCATACCAGCCGGCAAATGTATATCCGTCACGAGGGAGATCATCAGGAAGATATGTAGGACTAGTATCTCTTAAACAATAAGAATAATAAGTAGTCATACCAGTTTCATCATTAAGATCCAAAGTAATTGAATACGTAATACGTGATTCGTAAGTCGAAACATCAGATGCAGATAAACTTTCCGTTGGAACATCACCTTTATCTGATGTTGTTTTTCCTTTTGTAACAATTACTAATTCTGATTTGGTAATAATTCCTTCTATACTTCCCTTGTTCACAGAGAAGATTACCCAGTAGTATCCGGCATCAAGATTTGTTTTTTCTATAGTTGCCTTAAAATCTCCTGTAAACGATTGATATCCAGAAAAATAACCAAAACGATTGTCATCAGATATTTCATATCCCCAGTTATCATATGCAGGCAGCAAATCAAGGTGAAGATTTTCTTCTGAACCAACTTGAACAGCTGTATATAAATCTATACCTTTTTTCACAACTGCACTTATTGAATAATCAGGTGTTCCTATGTTGTATACATTATCGTTATTGCTCTCTACACCGAACGAAGCATCTTTAAGTTCAATACTTACAGAAAAACCGCCCTTTCCTTCTGAAGAATATTCTTTTGCCTTTAGAGGGAACGAGATGTCGTTTGAACCCAGTTCGATTTTTTTATTAACAGTTGCTGAAAAACATGTACCTTCGGTTGTAGATGCCTCAAGAATAAAAGTCCAGTCCCATGCATACAAATTAGTATCGGTGTAATCCTCATCTGTATATGGGATAGCAATATAAGAACCTGCAAAATCATAGTAAGAACTCCAGCTTCCTAATTGCACAGGATGTTCTACTATATATGGAGAACCATAGCTATTATATTCTGTAGTGTTATGTCCTGAGAAAATTCCAATTAAGGTATACTCAGTAAAATCATACACACTATAAACAGGAAACAATGCACTTCGTTCGCAGGAAGCTGTATCTAGCTGCAAATAGGCACCTTTATCAGATACTTTTGTTTCTATCTGATTAGCACAAGAAACACTAACCAGCATTATACATAATGCAGCGGCAAATATTTTTATAACATTCTTAATATTTTTCATAACTTACCCTCTATTGTTTTTCGTATGTTACAGTAGCTGAATACGGAATATCTCCAACGGTAGCAACAACTACAATTTCATGTGTACCTGTTGAAAGATACTGTTTGTCAAGTTCAACATAATCACCATTTATAATATGTAACGCTAACGAAATTGGTTGACCATCCAGATACCAGGTGTAAGAATCATATTCTCCATCTGATACTTCAACATGAATATAAGTTGTTCCACCACTAAGGGATTCGTAAGGTTCTTCAAGTCCTATCTCTGAATCTGGTGATATAGTTGCAGAAATTCCCCAGTTAAGGAATAAGCTGGTTGTTTCTATACCATATTCATCAGTTGCAATTTTACGAACTTTTTGTGCACTTACATTTACGGTAGCATTTTGATAAATACCAGTATTTTGAATGCGATTAATTACCGCATTTGTAAGAAGATAATAGCCGGTTTCATTTCCATCGTTATCATATTCTTTTGTCCAAGACCAGCCTTCTAGAGTTTGTGTTGTACCATAATTGGTATTGCCCCAATCATCTTCGTAAACAACATAATAACTAAAACTATAATCGTACTTATCAATATTGTCATAACGCGGGTCAATATATTCTGCAAGACTCAAAGTAAGATTTTCTGCACTGTAATCGCTAAAGCCCAATTCACCAAGTTCAACATTATAAACAACATTAACACCTGCGTCAGTTACAGCAGTTTCTGCTTCTCCAGTTACACTTGCAGAAACTATTCGTGTTTTTGTAAGACGATATACATAAGTACCTACAGGAATATCCTTATACCATTTGTCGAATGCATAATAATACTCACTATAAGTATAATCATAATATTCTGAAAGACTTATGCCATCTTCAATTGTTTCCCAAACTGCATCCGGTTCGTTATACCATTGTTCATAGGTTCTTTCGAGCTTGTAAGAATAGTTATCTACACTATCATTATAGAAATAATCTTTTACAATAACATGAACATATTCATAATTCTTTCCGTCATCTACAGTCAGCAAAGCATTTTGTACAGGCTTTTGTGCAGCTGTAGTACTAACAGAAATTGTATCTGTTGTTCCTGTAAAAGGATTTGTAAAACCATAGTTTGTAGCAGTTGTATAAATTGTTGCAGCATTATCTTCACATCCAGGCTCAGAAACAACAATCTTAAGTCCTACCATATTTCCGTCTGGAACATCGTCAATACTAATGCTTAAACCATAAACTTTCGTAAGTGTTGCTGTAGTTCCAGTTATGCTTGTTTCAAGATAATAATCCTCTGGGATTTCTGGAGTTGCACAAGTTTTTGCTGCAGTAGACTCTGTTCTAAGAAGTTCATCAACTTTTGCTTTTGTTTCTGCATAAGCGTAGCGGATAGATTTAATTTTTTGGTCAACATCTATAGAGATACTAATGTAATCACTAATATCGTTGTAGTTAGCATCCGAGCTGCAAGCATCAAAATAAAGTGCTGACTGGCTTAATACAGGAGCAGCTGTAGATACAACAGAAACAACAACATCACTTACAGGGCTATCTGTAATAAGGCTTCCAGTCTTATCAAGGAATCCATTTTGAGAAATAACATAACCAAGAGCAACATAATTTCCAATATCAAGATCCTTTACAGTAACTTCGTAAATAATCTTTTCATCTGTATGATACTTTTCTTTAATTGAAGTCTTAACATCAACACTGTTAGAAGAATCAAGTCTGTCTGCAAGAATAGTAGAAACTTCTGTAGCAGTTGGATCATATTCTTCAGTTGTTGCTGTTGCATAGCAAAGTTTAGAAATACTCTGATTGTTGTAAACTTCAATTGTTGCATACAAATCATTTGCAATTCTATCTTCATCTAATGCTTTAAGTACAATAGATGTAGCAGTAGGAGCCGCTGTTGTGTTAGTAGCATCATTTGTTTTAGTAGAAGAAACATAATCTGCTATTCTATCGGCTTTGTTAGCCTGACTTGCAGTTACTCTGATTGCAACAAACTTATCAAGTGCAAGATCCTTGAGTACAGTGTACTTGGCAGGAGTAAACTCATAGTAAGTATAACCGGTTACACTTGAACCAATTGTTTTAGCTTTACCTGAATCAAGAAGCTTAACTGCTGTCTCTTTATCATCTGCAGTTGCATAAGTTACCTTCAATGAAGTCTTAGGATTTGTTGCTGTAATTGCAAATGAAACATCATTGAACAGACCGTCTTCATTTGCTTCGATAATGTTGATTGAATCTTCATACAAACCGAATGCATCTGCATCTGGTTTTGTATAAGTAGAAGATTTAGAAATATAATTATCGTTCTTATAAGCTTCAGAAATTGTTGCGCGAACAGCAAGAACATCTCCTGTTTTTTCAGCAGCATTTTCAATAGTAAATGCATAAACCTTGTAAGTTCCGTTTATACTTACAGTCTGTTCTTCTGCTCCTGCTACTGCAATTTCGTAAGCATCATCTTTATCACCTGCAACTCCGTAAGTTACGGCAGTAAGAGTCTTATCAAGATCGGCAAGTGTTACTAATACATAAGCATCGTTATAAGCGCCGTCATTATCAATATCTTTCCAGGCAATTGTAATTTCAGAATCTTCAATATCGGCATCGCCATAAGAAACTGTAGCATCTGTGCAGACAGAAGAATAGTTAATTCCGTCTGTAAGAACGAACAGATACTTGTAGCTTTCGCCGTCTGTTTCATCTGTAATTTTGTATGTTGGAGCTGTAGCAGAAATTTTTTCTTTAAGTGTGATTTCTGAATCAACAAGCTCGTAGTTTGTTAAGCCTGTAGCTGCTTTGTAAATCTTATACTGACTTGCTTTTGCATACTTTCCATCAGCAAGAGTTGCCGGCTGCCAGAAAATAGTAACAGTTGACTCATCGTCATAAGTATAAGAAATATTTGTAGCGGTATAAGTAGAAGAAAGTGCAAGCTTGCTGTAAGAAAGTCCTTCTTCGGCTTTAATATCGTCTGAGCTATTAAAATATTTTGCATTGCAGGCAGAAGCCTTTACATAAATATTATAATCACCAGAAACTGTTGCAACACCCTTTACAGTAGCGGTTTTGTTATTAACAGCCATGTCCTGATATGTTCCAACAGTATATTCATGGATTCCTGTAATATCAAAAGTATTTCCGTAATCTGCATAAACTGTATATTTAAGATATGCCTTTACAGGGAAAGTAACTGTAAATGTTCCCTGAGCTTCGTTCTTTGCAACTTTAATCGTATCAGCAGATAACATAAATTCTGTATCTGTTTGTGATAACTGATATTCAGAACCCTCTCTATAACCTCTTTCGTATTTAGCAAGTTCAAGTACAGGGGTATCTGTTGGCGGAACAATAGGAGTTAATGTTATAGAACCGGTATTACTTTCTGTATAAATAACGTAACGTCCGGCTGAATCTCCGATTGCATTTACCTTATAGGTTTTTGATACATTGTATCTTACATTTTTATCTACATAATAAGTTTGATTTGCAGCTAAAGTAATCGGCTTATCATTTGTCAGCACACCGTCTTCGTAAATGCTTAATGTATAGCCATTGACTGCATTTGCAACTCTATCCCAATAGATATAATTAACACCAGGATAAGTTTTGCCTCTTACATCAGGAGTTCCCAATGTAATCTGCTGGTCCACATATCCTGCACCTTTGTAATCTTGTAATTCATTCTTACAAGAAACGAAAAAGAATACAGAAGCATAGATTATTAATGATATTAATCCAACTTCTTTAAAAAACTTTTTCATAAATACTCCTCCATAACTTTTAAGTATATTATTTAGTTTTAAAATAAATAGTAACACACCATATTTTATATGTCAAATTTGAGTTTTAGGATTGAGCTTGAGGATTTCGGATTATGTATGCAGATTATTGTATCAATTGTGTCAGCGCTTCATTAAGCTTGCGGACTGAAGAGTCATTAGGATTAATTGCAACTACCTGTTTAAGATAATATTGTGCTTTGCGGTAATCTTTTTTGTCATAATAAATTTCGTAAAGACGGAAAAGAGAATCACTGTTTCGAGGATTTGCAATAAGGCTTGAACGTAAATCGGCAAGTGCTGTGTCTTCACTGCGTTCAAGGAAGCTTCGGCGGTAATAAAGATAACTTTTAATTTTTGAAGAAGCACTCGGCAGCATTGAATCAATCAGTTTTATTGATTCATCACGCGAAAGAACCTGCGTACTTGCAAGAATATATGCCTGTGTAATTGTTTCGCTTGAAGGATTTTGATTATAGGCTCTTTGTGCAATTTCCATAGCCTCGCTTTTTTTATTAAGCTTCAGACAAACTGTAACATGTTTAAGCAAAAGGCTTTCATTATCAGGCTGTTTTTTTATAAGACTGCTGCTTATATCATAAGCTTCCTGCCAGTTTTCTCGCTGAACAAGACCATCAAGTGCGTATACAAGTGCATCATTATTCGAAGGCTTTTTTTCAAGAACAATTGCTGCAAGCTCGTCGGCATATTTACCGCCAACAGGACCGTCTGTCAAAGAAGAAATGCGTGCTGCAATAAGAAGTGCATCAACATTATCGGGGTAAAGCTGCATTGCTTTTTCTATAGTCTCTGTAGCGGCATTTGTATTTTTACTCCAGTCGAGCTGAACTCTTGCACGCAAAATTAAATAATCAATGTTCGTGTCATTCTGGCGGGCATACATATCAAGCAGCGAAACTGCATGAATATAATCATTTTTTTCTATAAATATACGCGCACGGAACAAAACAAATTCCAAATCGTTAGGTGTCTGCTGAAGTACACGGGCAACAGCTTCTTCTGCTGCTGCATAATCGCCCTTTTCAAAAGCAATCCAGGCATTCTGCTTTAATACAGCAAGACTTGTTGACTCTCCATTACCCGCTCCGGCTTCCTTCATAACTTCTTCGGCAAGAACTGATTTTCCATTTTTACTCAGGACCTTTGCATACTCAAGAACAATTTCGATTGTATGAGAACCATCATAGGCTTTTGAAAGGTAAGGCTCTGCTTTTTCATATTCAGTTTTCTTTTCGTAGTAAAGCCCCGCAAGATAATTTGCAGCAACCGAATATGGATTAATTGCAAGAGAATCAAGAATTCCCTGCTCACACTGAGATTGAACATTTGCCGTTATATTTGGAGTAAGAAAAACAAGAACAGGCAAAAAGGTCGAAAGGAAATCTGTGTTTCCTGTACTTGTATCGTAAATGCCGTTTTTTACAGATTTTAATGCACCGGTATAAGGAGTTTCATCTGTAACATCATACACATTCCAGGTGATTTTCTGCGAGGACCATAAAATACGCATAATTTCTGATGCGGCATAAATAAGTACCTTTTCATTTTCAGAAAGCTCGGCTTCTGGTTTATGTATGGCGGTCATTGCAGCTGTAATTGACGAAGGAGATCCGTATTCTACATCTTTTAAAATATCATCACTTATTTTTGCAAAATACGATTTTGATTTTGCTGCAGTAGGAAGCTTTATTGCTTCAGATGCCTGTGCAGTGTCTGTTTGTTCTGATTGCTCTGCTACAACAGAAGGTTCATAAGCGGCAGTAGAATGACCTGTTTCCTTTGATAAATCGTCATTGCCACTTTTTGAAGCACATGCATTAAGACAAAGCATAAACACAACAAAAAGTGCGGGCTTGAGAAAAGAAGAATTGAATTTGTGCAAACAATCAGCCTTTTTAAGCAACACTACCCACCACTAAAAATCATTACTCCAAAGTTTCTTCCAAAGGAGCGATACTTGACATTTCATCTGTTTCTAAATCAATGTTTTCATCATCCTTGGCAACAAGATTCGAATGATTTTTTTGAAGCAGAAACAATGCAATAATAAAAACTCCAGACATCATAAGAAACAACGGACCACCAACAATAGCAACAGTCTGGAATGGAACTTTTACTATATTAAAGGAAAAAAGCATAAACCAGATACCTAGTAAAAACAATGTAAGAGAAGGAATAAAATAACCTGTTAAAACCTTCTGATATTTAACTTTTCCTGCAATACAGAGAAATATTCCTGCAGTTACTCCTATCATCGGCCACCATTGCATAAAAGTATATGGAAGAATTCTGAGTTCGTGCAAAACAACAAATATTCCCCAGAATAAAAGCTCAAAGCCTATAAAAATCTGATGCAGTCGTTTGGTATAACGGATACTCAAAACGAGAACTGCAATGCCACTTAAAGCGGCAACTATAGGAAGATAATTTATGATTATATGGCGATTTTCAAGCGGAACAATAATATTAAAAATAACCAGAAAAATCAAAAATCCGGAGCCAAAATATAAAACGAGATTGGCAAAAAATGAACTGTCTTTTTTCATAGCACGCCCCAAATTTTAATATGAATATAATTCTATTTTATATGCAAAAATTAATCTTTACAATAATAAATCACTATGTTAGATTAAAAAATATGAAATTTCAAAAAACTAATAGTGTATTTTGCATATTCTGCCTGTGTGTCTTGAGCATGTTTTTTTCCTGTAAAAAGCAGGCATATACTTCTTCTTTTACTGCAGAAGAAACTCAAAAACAGCTTAATATTCTGCTTGAAACTCAGGAACTTGATTCTAAACAACGCTACACAATCATAAATCAAATTGCAAATAATCTTCTTGCCGCACAGGATTACCAGGGAACAATTCTTCTTTTAACAGAATGGGTAGAAAAAAACCCTGATGATATGTATAACTCCTACTGGCTTTTGATGACAGCACATGCATACCTTTCGCTTGGAGCAGAGCCTGTTGCCGAATATTATTTTGACAGAATTCTGCAAAAATGCCCCGACCTGCTTGTAAAAGGAAACTCAATTCACTTCATGTGTCTGCAGAACCTTATACAAATCAGTAAAACTCCAAGCCATAGAATTAAATATTTTAATGAGCTTATAAACCGCTTTCCAAATGATGTTAACACAACAGAACTTTATCTGCGTCTTGCACTGGAATATGAAAATGATAACCAGTGGGATCAGGCATTAAAAGCATGTGAGCTTTTTGTTCAGCAGCCCGATGCTACTACTATTCAGATTCCTGGTGAGCCTGATGCTTATAAAAATGCGCGCCACCTTATTGATTTTAACAACTCTTCTAAAGACTGGACCTTTGAAACGCTCCAGGAACTTGAAGCAGCAGTTAAAAAAGCAATTGATAACAGAGACTGGCGAACTCTTGATAAGTACAAGGCAAAGGTAAACTTCTTTTCTATGTCATGGCGTCAGGACGAAACAGACCCTAACTCGCAGGAAGAGTTTTCTATGGGTAACTGGATGATTCGTAAGGCACATTATGCTGACACACTTGATGAATCTTCTAACTCAAACGAGGCATATCTTAAAACCTGGGGCTGGAACACCTATGTTTCTACCTGGTATTTGTACTTCCGAAAGGTAAACTTCCCTCTTGATCCTGATATTAACGGCAACTGGGAATGGGCCGGCATTTACATTGGTAACAAGCTGTAATGAAAAAGCTGATTTTTGCTCTTTTGATCTGTTTCTCTTTTAGTTGTGTGTTTGCACAGGAAGAAGAGATTGTTGAAAGTGGCCCTTCGAGTGCCTCAGGGACCACAGAGGTGGTTGAGAACGAAATCGTGGTTCCTGAAAGCGAGATTGTGGTTCCTGAACCTGAAATCGGGGTTCCTGAGCTTGTCGAAGGGCCTCTAAAAGAAGAAATTGCTGAAGACGACCCTTCGACATGCTCAGGGACCGCAGACTCAACCTCAGAGACCGCGGAAGATACTGACAACACACCTGCGCTTGAAAAAATGCCGCTTTCACTGCCTTTACCAGAACGCGCAGAAATTGAACGCTTTCGAAAGCAATACCTTGACCCAAAATGGACAAAAGTTCTTTATGACGCACTTGAGAATGCAATAGACTACAGGCTTTATGTACGCAAAGCTCTTGAAACTGCAGGTCTTCCGCCGGAATTGGAATATCTTCCTGTAGTAGAATCAAATTATAAAACAAATGCAAAATCACGTTCGGGAGCACTGGGGTTATGGCAATTTATGTCAAACAGCGTAAAACCTTTTCTTACCTTAAATGATTACGTTGACGAACGCCTTGATCCATGGAAAGAAACAGATGCTGCAATAAAAAAACTTAAAGAAAATTATGACATATTCGGCGACTGGCTGCTTGCAATTGGAGCGTATAACTGCGGAGCCGGAGCAATGACAAGAGCTCTTGCAAAAGCAGAAGAAAAAAGCTTCTGGTATTTGTGCGACAAAAACCTTATTCCATCGCAAACTCAGTTATATGTTCCTAAGCTTTTAGCAATTGCAGATCTTGCATTGAACAGCGAATACTTTGGAATTGATATTCCGGATCACGAAGAAGAATATGAGGTTTTATATAACGAAGCAAATGCTGTTTTTGATTACATCACTGTAGATAAAGCTTATTCAATTACAACATTAGCTCAAAGCATGCGTATAGACACTACAGAACTAAAACGCCTTAATCCATCTTTTATTCTTGGCTTTACTCATCCTTCTGCAAAATCTTCAATACGATTACCTCTTGGAACAGAAGAAATTGCACGTGCCGCACTTGAAACAATGGAGCCTATGGAGTTTCCTATAAAATATACTGTTGTCAGCGGCGATTCCCTTTGGAGTATTTCAAGACGTTATGGCTGTACAGTAAGTCAAATCTGTGAGCTTAACGGTATACAGGAAAATGCCATACTTAAAATAGGAAAAATTCTTTATATTCCCTCAAAATAAGTCGATAATGAACTAATGAAAAAGATTGTTTTTAAAACCGCAGTTATTTCGCTTATTTTTGCTTTATCTTGTGCCTCTGGTGCTTTTGCAAGTGAACCAAGCCTTGAATCTACAAGCGAAATCAACTGGATTACAAGACGTTTTACTTCTAACCTCTCTCTTGATACAAAAAAGGCTGGTCTTGAAATGCCTAGCGGCAAGAAAAAGGCTTCTGCCCTTATAAAATCAAAAATGTCGCAGCTTATTCAACCGCCGCTGCTTGCCTTGTATACAGATTCTTCAAGTACTCTCGAGGATTTTGTAATAGATGATGAACTTTCGCTTGATGATGTATATCACTTTATAATGAACGGCTATAAAACACCTGATGTTTTTACTAACGATGCTTCACTTCTTTATTCAACAAATACTCTTGAAATTGATAAAATCGGACAGAATCTTGTAAAGCATAAATACGGATACACTCCGGAAGATCCTATAGACCTTGTACCTTCACGAGCATATTCAGGAATTATAATTGATGCACGTGGAGCTCTGCCAGTTCACGGTGAGTTTATAAGTGAAAAAACAAATGCATGCTTTTTCCCTACAATCTGGGACGAAAACATGAACATAATCTATGAAAAAAATAGTGCAGACCCGCAGGTTATAATAGAAGCTGGCCTTGTAAATTATGATTATTCGAATAATACAGAACGTTATTCTTCAAGAGTCGGAAACGATCCTCTTTATATAAAAGCAACTGAAGTTTATGGAATAAACAGAACAGATCCTGTTATTAAACGAACTGATGCCCTTAAAATTCTTACAATTCCAGAAAATGTTGAACTTCTTAAACAGGGAAAGGTGGTAATTCTTCTGGATCAGGAAAAGCTTGTTTACAATATTGCAACTCCAGAAAAAGACAGAACTTACTATGCAAAGTATGAAGCAGTAAAACAGTATTTTTATGAAAATGTAATTCCGGATGTAACTGTTACAGATGGCCCTGACGGAATTCTTTTTGCAATAAACCTGAACTTTTATCCGGACTCTCCTGTTCTTTTACCAGGCGAAGAAAAACGTATTCAGCAGATTGCAGAACAGCTTAAAGAAATTTTAATTGATGACGGATACACAATTTTAGTTGAAGGGCATACTGCCGATGTTGGAAAACCTGTTGGCCAATTAAACCTTTCTATTGAACGAACAAAGACTGTGCGCGACGCTCTTATTGCAGAAGGCCTTGATCCTGATATCTTTACTTACAAAGCCTACGGCGGAACAATGCCAATTGCATCAAACGATACTGAAGAAGGACGTGCACAGAACAGACGCGTTTACATCACCGCAAGACCTCGTGCCACCTACATTCAGAGGGACTGGTAGAACGGTTGCTACCTTACAGAGCCTTCTGCCTTCTCAAGCAGGGGTTGGAGAGCGTAGCCGGTTTTTTGGGATGGGAACATGGCAAAGCCGGCGGAAACATCTATATCAATCGGATAGTTATTTTCTTCCTTCCATCTGCGGCATTCTGTTGAAACATTAAAAAGGACTTTTTTGTAGTTATCAACATTCAAACCGGCACTTATTATTCCAAATTTATCACCATCCAGACGTGCTATGATATCGTTTGAACGGAAATGCTTTTGTAAAAATCCAGCTACAGCCTTAATAACTTCATCGCCTGCAGAATGACCAAAATAATCATTTACTTTACGAAGATTTCGAATATTAAAATACAACAAAAGACCGCTCTGCCCCATTGCCTCGGTATATTTTAAAGAAGTTTCACCAAGTTCAAGGAATCCGCGATGATTTTTTAATCCTGTAAGATAATCAATATGCGCCATCTCATCAAAATATTTATAATCCTGAGTTATGGCAAGCTTATTTTTTAATCTTCTTGTATATTCAAAGCTTGCGTTTAACTGATTTGCAACTGCTTTGGCAATCAGATCATATACTCCAGTATCAAAAGGACCTCGTCTCATAAGTATGTAGCCATACTGGATTGTCTTATGAAAAAGCGACATTACAATTACACCTTCATCAGGGTAATCGCGAAAAGTATCAGGGAAAAGTCCTTTTGCAGGATTAAATTCAATCTGCTGTTTAAGTTCCTTTGGCTTATCCTTTTTAGAATAATCAAAATATGCAATCAGTCGTGCCTTCTGCGGTTGATTAAAATATTCAAAAGGTTTAAGAACCTCCGTTGGATTATCATAAACAACAACTGCAGCAGAAAGAAGTCCAAATCCCGAAAGTGCATGTGTTATATGCTTACCGACTTCTTCAAATTTGATATTCATCATAACATAAGTGTCCATAAGGGCAGCCTGAAAAACCTGCTGACGTTTATTAAACCATTCTGTTACAGAATATCTGTTATTACCCGCAAACTCATCAGAAATATCGAGCGAAATATATTCATTATCGACAAACTGTTTTTTACTTGTTTTTTTACCGTCTGTAGATTCACGAAGAATTGCCTTTGCTTCGATTGTCTGTATTGCAGGAACCTCTTCTCCGTTAATCTGATTTATAAGTGTAAGCGCTGCTTTATAACCCTGATAGTATACCTTTTGATTTATTGTAGTTAATGTAGGTGTAAAAAAGGAAGCACGCTGCATATCATCAAAGCCGGTAACAAGAATATCTTTTGGAACACGAAGATTAGCTCGTTTTGCACAAAAATCCATACAGGCAAAAGCAAGGTCATCATTCATGGCAATAATAGCATCAAAATCAAAACGATTCTTTTTCTTTGTATAATAGTCGCTCAGAATGCTATAAGCCGAAGCATAATGAAAATTACTTTTCCATAACACAATATTTGAAGAAGGAATATCGTTCTTTTTAAGCTCATCCTTAATTATTTCGGCCCTAAGATTCATTTCCTTGGAATCACTTTCAACACTCATAATTCCGAACTTCTGACAGTCCTGCTCTTTTACAAGATACGAAATAAGAGTTTCCATTGATTTTTGTGAATCACAGATAATCGAAGGAATACCCTGAATTTCATGTGCAATACTTACCATTTTAAGCGGCTTATAAGAACGAAGATATGACGTAAAAACAGTCTTTGGCATTCCATGAAGCTGAGTTCCCGAAGAAATTATAATACCATCGACATTGTGTTCATTTATTTGAGAAGAAATTGCCAGATGCTGATAATCATAGCCTGTATAATTATCGGGTTTGATTTTTCCAATCTGATAAATAAGCAATTCTACATTATGCTCTTTACAACAGGTTGTAATTCCACTTATAAGGCATTCTGAATATTCCGAGTTCAAATAGTCGGCCACAAAACCGATACGTATTCTTTTTGGTTCCATTAGTATTATTATAAATGGTTATTTGATAATCTGCAACGATTTAGCCTGATACTCGGGCAGAAACTTTTTTGTTGCTCCAGTTTCAAACTGAACTTCAATCATAAAATCAGTACCATTCATACGGCTTGAAACGACAACTCCGTAGCCATAATCGTCATGATAAAGCTTTGTACCTGGCACCCATTTTGATTCAAGTGCTGAACCAGAAGTTTTTTGCTTTACATTAAAACCTGAATTATAACCTCTGTATCCCCACATTGGCTGAGGCTGTGGCTTTTGTCCTATTACTTTAAAAGCTTCTTCTGCTTCTTTAAGGAAAATACTTGGAGACATAAACTGTGTGTGTCCGTAAAGGATTCTCTGAGCAGTAGAGGTAACATAAAGTTCATTTTTTGCACGCGTTATACCTACATAAAAAAGCCGTCGTTCTTCTTCAAGATCTGCCCCTGTTTTGTTTTCACGTGGGAACACACCCTGCTCTAATCCGGTAATTATTACATTATTATATTCCAGTCCCTTTGTATTATGAAGTGTTATTAAAGTAACAGCATCTTCGGAAGTTTCTTCGCTTTGAAGCTCAAGTGTGCGGTCAAGGTTTATTGCATCAAGAAACGCAACAAGTCCTTCAAGACTGCATTCATACGGAACAGCACTGTTTATAAGTTCCTGTAAGTTTTGCAGACGCTGTGTTCCTTCAATCTCGTCACTAGCCTTATGATATTCATCAAGCTCCGAAGCTTTAATAACACGCTCAATAAATTCCGAAAGTTTTTTTGATTTATCAAAATGAGCAAGTAAATCTTTATACATTTTTACAAAGCGCTCTGCACCTTCGGATGCCTTTTTTGAAAGCCCTGACTTTTGAGAATCTAAAGTTTCCAGCAGACTTTTATACGAGGTTGTTCCATCTTCGTTGATAATTCTAGCCGCTTCCAAAAGCTTATCTTGTGTTTTTTCGCCAAGACCCCGTGCAGGCTTATTAATAATACGCCTGAAAGAAATTTCATCTTTTGGGTTTGCACAAAGAGCAAGATAACTCAAAGCATCTTTTATTTCTTCGCGTTCATAAAATTTTAAAGAACCTACCACTACATACGGAATATGCTTATGTAAAAAATCTTTTTCAAAACCAAGGGACTGTGCATTTGTCCTGTATAAAATTGCCCAGTCACTGTATTTGCCACCATTATCAATATGCTTACGAATAAGTTCAGAAGCAAACATAACTTCTGCATTCTGGTCTGGTAAATATGCAAGTACAGGCATTCCGCCATTACCACGATCAGCAATCAGTGTTTTTCCAAGCCGATCGCTGTTCTTATTTACAACGAGCGAAGCAGCTTCAAGAATTTCTGAAGTTGAACGGTAATTCCTTTCGAGTCTGATTATCTGAGTTCCCGGAAACTTTTTTGGAAAGGTAAGTATATTCTGAACTTCGGCACCACGAAACTTATAGATTGACTGATCATCATCACCTACTACGCATACATAATTCTGATAGCCTTCCTGTACACCCGAGATTTTTTGAAGAAGCTTGTACTGAGCAATATTTGAATCCTGATACTCATCTACCATGATTACACCAAAGCGGGTATGAATCTGCGCCGCAATTTCGCTGCATTCTTCCATTACAGTTACAGGCATCATAATCAAATCACCAAAATCTACATTTCCTGTTGAACGCAGACGGGCATCGTATTTTGCATAAATATCGGGTAAATCAAATTCACTGGCAATAACAGCAAGATCATCTTTTGGAGTAAGACAGTAATCTTTTGCAAGTGCAATCTGATGTGCTGCAAGCTTTGCTTCTTTTTGTGAAAGAGATGGAACTGCCTTGCGTACAAGAATTGCCATATCATCGTCATCATAAACTGTAAACGACTGCTCTACTCCGGCTTCCTGATAGTACTTACGAAGAAACCACGAACCAAAAGAGTGAAATGTTCTTATCTGTGCTTTTTCGGCAAGTGGTTCCATTTTTACTGCACGCTCACGCATTTCGTTGGCTGCCTTTTTTGTAAAAGTAACAGAAAGAATTGAATAAGGATTTACTTCTTTTTGATTAATGAGATAAGCTATTTTTGTGGTTATTACGCGTGTTTTTCCAGAACCGGCACCGGCAAGAATAAGCAATGGAGAACCTTCATGAACGACGGCCTCTTTCTGCTGTTCATTTAACACAGACAGATATTGCTCAAGATTTTTTTCTGCCATGCTTTTTTCTCTTTTCTTTGTAGAGCATCTCGTCTGCTTCACTCATCAACTGCTTAAGTAATGAAGATTTTTCAAGACTTGCATAACCGACACTTACAGAAAGTGTGTAAGGAAGTTTAAGACGCTTCGATTCCTTTTTGCAGGTTTCATCTATTTTTTTTCGGATAAGAGGAACATGTTCTATAATCATACCTGGGGCGACAATACCAAATTCATCACCTCCAAGACGACCAATTACATCATTGTTGCGGAAAACACTCTTGAAAACTTCGGCCAAAAGCTTAATTGCATCATCACCGGCGTCGTGACCATAAGTATCGTTAATTTTTTTGAGATTATCCATGTCGGCAAAAAATACAATACCTGCATGCTTCATTTCCTGAATAATATCAAGTGTACGCTGGCCAAACTCATAATATCCACGACGATTCAAAACACCTGTAAGTTCATCGGTCTTTGACTGTTTAGTAAGAGAAGTGTTATCTTCCTGAAGCTCTGTATATTTGTTTGTAAGCCGTTCTGTTTCCATGAGTCTGTTTGTGTATTCAATGGAAGAACTGATTGCATTGATAAGTATCTTTAAATAAATAGTATAATCAGAGAATTTGTTTTTGTTTATTTTACAGATAAGATATCCGTAGCTTGTTTCACCAGAAAAGACAGGATGGAGTATGTATTGACCCGGAGTATTATCAAGCGATGGTTCTGAAAAAATAATATTACTTGGATTAAACTTTATTCCCGGATTGAAGTCTTCTTTTTCACGCACAATATCAGAAAACATATTAAGTTCCATTTTTTCTGGAATAACTACATCTTCATTATAATCAAGATAAATAGGCATAGGATAAAGGTTAATTGCCATATCATCCATTGAACAAAGATCAATTATATGCTTGAGATTGTAATAGAACTGGCGCATTGTATTTGCACCCTTAAGGATATCAAGCAGGATGATTATATTATTACGTTCCTCAAGGTCATTCATATACTGATTAAGTCGTGAAACAAGATGAGCGTTTTCTTCTTTTATATCTCCGGCAACATTGCGATAAACATCCTCAGAACTGTCAATCGGGATACAACCACAAGACTGACGGAACTTTGGTTCAAGTTCAGAAAAAATAACACGAGGAACTTCTTCTCCATTAAGAACTGCATAAGCTGTTTCGGCACATTTGTATCCCTGGTTATAAATATTCTGATTAATTGTAGAAAGACGAGGATTTGCTCTGTTTGCAAATTGTGCATCATCAAAACCAACAACCTTTACATCTGCAGGAACAGAAAGTCCAAGCTCGTTTAGGACACGATAACAACCTATTGCCATCATATCATTTGCGCAGACCATTGCATCAAATTTTACGTCGGATTTTGATTTAAGTGTTTTTTTAAGGGCTGCCTCTGCATCAAAATCTGTAAACTTTCCTTCAAAAACATATTTTTCGTTTACCTTAAGCTTGTTTGCAGCCATAGCTTCTTTAAATGCTTCGTAACGTTCAATTGCTTCTTTTGAACCAGTTGCAGCTGCAGATAAGAATGCAATATTACGACAGCCATGAACATTTTTTAAGTGGTTAATAACATCAAGATATGATTTTTTACAATCGGCCAGTACAGCATAACTGTTTGGAAGATTAAGCTTGATTGCAGCAGAAATAACAGGCCTTCTG
Organism: Treponema sp.; assembly: GCA_017617145.1. The sequence continues at coordinate 17,436 of JAFZWX010000168.1, forward strand.
CCAAATCTATATAACTCTGATTCAAAATCTTCCTGAGTCATACTGGCACAAAAAACACCTGTTGCCGAAATAAGAGCATCTATTTCCTGCGAAAAGAGAAGTTCGGCACTTTGCCAGTATTGATAATCGTAAACACCAACAGTACTGTGAGGAAGTTTTGTTTGCGTATAAATAATCGAGACATCTTTGCCTTCAAAAAAATCGTAGATGCCGTGCAAAAACTCAGTACTATATTCAATGTTAAAAGTTGGTATTATAACTCCGATTTTTTTCATTTTTACACCAATAATAAAATTTATTATACTCTAATTTCGTATAATAAGATAGTTTTTTTTGAAGTTTTTTTGATTTTTAGACAATACGAGAATCAAGATCGGGGCCTGTACATGCCAGAACGAGAACTTTTATAACATTTCCAGGGAAAATCTTTGAACTTTGTGTGTTATCATCGGAGTCAAAACGAATAACAGTACAACCGTCCACTTCAGGAGCCTGAAACCATGCTCTTCCGATTGCAAGCCCTTCATCACTGTCGGTAGAAATAATTTCTTCTATGAGAATTTCAAGTTCTTTTCCAACATATTTTTCAAGCTTTTTACGAGTTATTTCTGATTGAAGTTGTTCAAGAACTGCTGCCCTTTGTTTTGCTGTACGGGCTGGTACTTTGTTTTTAAATGAAAAAGCTGGTGTTCCCTCTTCTCTGCTGTATGGAAAACAACCGGACCATAACGGCGATATTTTTTCTAAGAACACCTTTGTTTTTTCTGCTGCTTCATCTGTTTCGCCCGGGAAACCAGTAAGGAAAGTTGTTCTAAGCACAGCTTGTGGTAACTCAGATTTTATTTTTTTTACAAGTTCAACATATTTCTTAAAAGTTCCGGTTCTATTCATTGCATGAATAATCTGATCATCGCCACTTTGGAAAGGAATATCAAAATACGGAACAAAACGGCTGTCATTCTTAAATACTTCAAGTATGTTTGTATTAAAATGATCAGGATGAATATACAAGGTTCGTACAATAAAGTGTCCTTTGATTTTTGAAATCTTTTTCAAAAGCTCCGCAAGTCCATTTTTGCCTTCTTTGTATGCTGCGAGATCCTGCCCGATAAGGTTTATTTCGTATACACCAGAATTTACAAGAGTTTTTATTTCTTCAACAATTTCTTTTGAACAACGACTGCGTACTGCTCCTCGAATAAGAGGAATTGCACAAAACGAACAATTATTCGAACAGCCTTCTGTGATTTTTACAAAAGCAGAACCTTTAAATCCGAATAATCTTGTCCGCTCTCCGGCACAAACTCCCTGCTGAGGAAAAACTGCCGGTTCTGCACGAAGTTGTTTTTTATCCGCAGCAATTACTTTTTTCATGTATTGTGTAATTTTCGAAAGATCACCGTTACCAAAAATACCATCAAGTTCCGGCATTGAATTATAAAGTTCATCTGCATAGCGTTCAGCAAGACAACCTGCTAATATGATTTTTGCATTCGGATAGGCAGCCTTTACATTGTATACCGCATTTATTGATTCTTTTTTTGCAGACTGAATAAAGCCGCAGGAATTAATGATTATAAAATCTGCTTGTTCGGGATTTTCTGTATATTTAAATCCTGATTTTTCGAGAAAAGAGCACAACAACTCGCCGTCTGTCTGATTTTTTGCGCAGCCATGCTGGTCTATAAAAAACTTTGCCATAGGTGCTATAACTACTTCAGGTTAGTCAAGTTCGATTACAACAAGCTTGTATCTGCCGTCGGAATCCTTTATCCATTTTATATCTTCTACAAGAACCTGACCTGCAGGTCCAATATCAAGATCAAAGGTTCGTGAATCGGCAACAATCGTAAACTTAACTGCATTGCTGTTTGAAATCCAAAGTCTTATTCCGTTATGAGGATTTGCAGTAAAGACTTCGCCTTTTGCAAAATATGATTCTACAGAATTATCATTATCAACTTTGTCGCGGAAAAGACACGAACCTCTAAAGCTTGCATTTATTGTGAACGGATATGCACGATTATCTTCGACAATAACCTTTTGAGGATGCTTTGACTGAATTTCTGATTCAAATGGAATTTCGTCTACATTTACAGATTGATTTTCAACTGCAATACCGTGACGCAGGAGCATGCTTACTTCGGCACCACGAGCTTCATCTGTTGAAGAAATATCAGAAACATAAACAATAAGATCTGGACTTGTATCGCCATTTATATCAATTTCGGTTTCTTCTGCAAGATCTGTGTAGAAAACACCACTTGGAGTATCAAGACCGAATGAAGAAAGAGTATCTCTAACAGTAAGAACAATCTGACCATTTGTTGTTGGAACAATAATCTGGTCGCCTTTGTATACCCGCTGAGAGAATTTTGAATTATCAAGTTCATACTGTCTGACTTTAGTAGAATTACTTAAAACTACAGAATCATCTTCTGATACATTTTTCTTTAATAAAAGAAGGATTATTGTTACAGTGGCCGCTGCAATAACAAGTACACTTGGAATAACAATTGCAAGAATACGCTTTATAGGTCTGCGTTTTATAATAAGACCTTCTGGTACTGGAGATTCCTGAATTTTCTTGTTGTTATAAAGTTTAAGAATATAATCTGTATCAAGTTCAAGATAATTTGAGTAATTTCTCAAAAAACCAAGCATATATGCTTCGCCCGGGAAAACACCATTATCTTCATCTTCAAGACCAGTAAGATAGCGGCTTTCTATAGAAATTTCACGTGAGATTTTATCTATATTGAGATTTTTTTCTTCTCTGGCATTCCGCAACAGCTCACCGTAACTTTCCATTCTCTACTCCTATTCCGAAAACAAGAAATTATTATAGTTGTTTGCAGAAGACGGCGCATCGTAAATAAAACGCTGATCTGTTATATCCTGATTAAGTACATAATCATAAAAATTAAACATAATAACTTCACCTTTTGGAGTAACGGCTTCAATACGGCGAATTAATTTTGTTGTTTCACTTACAGCAATGTTGATATATCTGAATGCTTCTGAAGCACTTTTTCTTGTAAGAATAAATTTTACTACCATTTCATCAGAGCCGTCTTCAAGTGGTTCTGCATTTTGACCTGTTTCATAGGCAACTGTATAGTAACGGCTTAAAAGAGAAAGCCCCTGTGGTGTTGTAAGTGCTTCGGCACCAGTATCTTCTGTTATGCTCTGCTGAAGAACTGCATCTGAATCTGGAAGATAAATTGTGAGAGTGTCGCCGTTGTAACAGATTACCTGCTCTTCTGGATTTGTATAATCAAGACGAAGAAGATCCGGAGCCTTAAAAGAAAGTCGACCTGCGGTTTCCTGTTTATCTACTTTTATTTCAAAATTTACTTCGTAATCTTTTATCGTAGAATAATATTCAGAAATTGTTTTAAAGTATGCGCTTGCAGTTGTAATGCTCTGGGCAAATATTGAAGCAGAAAAAAGCATAAACAATACAATAAAAATCTTTTTCATAAAATAAAATTATAACGATTAAAAAGGAAAGTGTCTATTGAAAAAAAATGCCTGCATATATGAAAAACTGCTCACGTGAGATTTTTGATTTTGCTCCACTAAACGAAGAGGGCGTTCCGCAAAATCAAAAATCTCACTCCGCAGTTTTTTTTCACTCCGTAGTTTTTTCACTCCGCAGTTTTTTTTCACTCCGTAGTTTTTTCATTCCGCAGTTTTTGTGCATGTTTTTTTATTCTTTTTTAGTCGTTTTACGAGTTTTTTTAGGAGTTTTTTCTTCTGTCCCTGCTGTTTTATCTTCCAGAAGTTTTTTACAGTGAGCCTCGCCATTAACTATTTCGTAGAATTCTTTACCATCTATTGTTTCTACTTCCATCAGGCGGTTGGCGATATAGTCTATTAAGTCTTTATGTTTGCCTAAAAGCTTAAGGACATAATCGTAGCGCTCGTTCATTATACGGGCAATTTCTTCGTCTACGTAGTTCTGGGTTTGTTCACTGAATTCGCGGATAAGACTTGGGTCACCACCACGATTTCCAAGAACACCTTTTCCAAGAGTTACGTTCTTGTATTTGTCTGACATACCAAAATCGGTAATCATACGCTTGATGATTTCAGTTGCGCGGGCAATATCATTTGAAGCACCGGTAGAAATATCGCCAAGAATAATCTGCTCAGCTGCACGACCACCCAAAAGGCTGTCTACTTCGTTCATCATATCCTTGCGGGTCATAATGAATTTTTCTTCTTCTTCGCGATACTGTGTAAAACCACCTACCCCATGACTGCGAGGAACTACTGTAATTTTATTTACAGGCTCATGCTCCGGAGTAAAGGCTGCAACAAGTGCATGACCTGTTTCGTGTACGGAAACAAGACGGATTTCTTTTTTATTTTCTTTGCGTGATTTTTTCTTAAGACCAATGCTAACCTTGTCAATTGCATCATTAAAGTCTTCCATTGTAACTTTTTTGCGTCCGTTACGAACTGCAAGAAGAGCAGCTTCGTTTACAACATTTGCAAGGTCTGCTCCGGCAAAACCAGTTGTTCCATGTGCAATTGATTCAAAATCTACGTCTTTGTCGAGTTTTACATTCTTTGCATGAATGCGTAAAATTTCTTCACGACCCTTAACATCCGGTTTTTCTACAGGAACCTGACGGTCAAAGCGACCCGGTCTGAGGATTGCAGGGTCAAGTACATCTACACGGTTTGTTGCGGCAAGAACAATGAGACCTTTTTCATTATCAAAGCCGTCCATTTCTACAAGAAGCTGGTTTAGAGTCTGCTCACGTTCATCGTTTGAACTGAAACCATTTGCACGGCTCTTTGCAAGGGCATCAATTTCATCAATAAAAATAATACATGGTGCTTTTTCGCGAGCCTGCTTAAAAAGGTCGCGTACACGGCTTGCACCTACACCAACAAACATTTCTACAAAGTCTGAACCACTGATACTGAAGAAAGGTACTCCTGCTTCACCGGCAACCGCACGTGCAAGTAAAGTTTTACCGGTTCCAGGATCTCCTACAAGCAGAACTCCCTTAGGAATCTTACCACCAATTTCTGTATATTTTTTTGGAGTTTTAAGGAAATCTACAACTTCAACAAGTTCTTCTTTTGCTTCATCAACACCTGCAACATCTGTAAAGCGGGTTTTTATTTTTCCTTCTTCTACAACTTTTGCACGAGAGGCACCAACATTAAAAATGCTTCCAATGCCACCACCATTTGAACCACCGCCCATTTTACGGAAGAAAAGGAAATATATTAAAAATAAAAATCCAAGTGGAATTATAAGACTTCCCAAAAGCTGCCAGAAAATTCCGCTTGATTTTACTGTAAACTTATAGGGAATGCCCTTTTCGTCGAGCAAATCAATAAAACTTTGCATAAGTACAGCAGAAGTTTTGTACTGCTGTCCGCTGCGAGTTGTTTTTGGAGTAAAAAGCTGTAAGCCTTTGCCCGAATCAGTAGAAAGACTTACGCCAGGGCCATAACCTATTATTGTATTTTCACCGATTTCAACAGAAACAATCTGTCCATTAGCAACTTTGTCACGGAATTCTGAATAAGCAATATAATCATCATTTCGAGACATAAAGAATATATCAACAATTGCAAATGCACAAAAAAGAATCAGTAATACAGTAAAGAAAGAAATCTTTGGCTTCTTCTTGTTTTTCTTGTCCTTATCCTTATCATCATCATCCTTTTTTTCAGGACCAGCAAATTTAAAAAACTTATAAGGATCGTTTTCGTCCTTCTTGTCTTCTTTTTCTTCTTGATTTTCGTCACTCATAAATAAATACCTATATATATTAAATATACTAATAAAACATCAGAATGTCATTATAAAAAAAAATTATATCTTAAAATATAAATATCAATTCTAAAGTAAAAAAACTGCAAAAGCCGAGTTATTAAAAAACATTCGAAAACAAATCTGCGGAGCGTAGGTATGGCTGCAAACTACATCGATGCTTGCCGAGCGCAGCGAGTAAAATCTTTCCTTGCAAGCTTCGCCGTAGTTTGCAGACGTACATACGCGGGAGCAGATTTGTTTTCTACTAGTTTGCATTTCGGCTGGGAGCAGTTTTTTATTATTAAATTTCCTTTTTTATTGTAATTTTTTCTAAAGTCGTTTTTTTTAATACCGAAAATCAAGGAGGGATATAGGAGGTATCTATATGGGATATTCTAATGCGTACAATGCTTATCAAAAGACTAATGTAAATACTGCCAGTCAGGGAAGATTAGTTGTATTACTTTATGAAGGAATTATTAAGCAGCTCACTACAGCTGGAACTTATATAGAAAATGACGGCAAAATTAAGCCTGAAAACATTGAAAAATATGGAATTTGCATTCAAAAAGCTCAGGCAATCATTACTGAACTGCAGGTTTCGCTTGATATGGAAAAAGGCGGTGATATTGCACGAAATCTTATGTCGCTTTATGTATTCTTTAATGAAGAGCTTCTTGCAGCAAACATCAATCATAATAAAGAAAAAATTGATTTTGTACTTAAAATGGTAAAAGACCTTGCAGACAGCTGGAGAAAAATAGCAAATAGTGTTGCTAATGCTCCTGCCGCTACTGTTCAAAATGCACTTAATATTCAGGGTTGATTAGTAAATAGGGAATAGTAAATAGTGAATAGTTACTAGGGAGGAGAAACTTATGGAAGAAATCAGTAAACAGGAATTGGACGAAAGAGTTGCATTGCTCAGAAAATTCAGAAGTCTTTTAGAGCAGCAGAGAAATAAGTTTCAGGAATATTTAACAGTTCTTGAAAAACAGCAGGATTCTATTACAAAAGAAAATCCAGAAAACCTTATTGCACATACAGAGCTTGAACAGCAGGTTGTAAAAAATATTGCTAACCTTCAGAAGGTTATTGTTCCAATGAGTAAAATGTATAAACAAAGTATTCCAATAGCACACACAGCAGAGGAATCTAATATTATTCAGATTCAGAATGAGCTCAATGATTTGCAAAACAGAGTACTTAAACAGAATCAGATTAACAGAGATTTACTCAGAGAACACATTGAAAGCATTCGTTCACAAATACAAAATTTCAAGAATCCATATAGAAACATTAAGAGTGTATATGCTCAGCCACAACATGTTGCATCTCTGGTAGAAGTTGAAGCATAATGATAAGCCTTTTGGTTGCATACACAAAAAATAAACGTGTAATAGGTGCTCAGGGGAAAATTCCATGGAAACTTTCTTCTGAGCGCAATCGTTTTAAACAGATTTGCGCCGGAAAATACGTTATTATGGGGCGGAAATCGTATGAAGAGATTGGAAAGCCTCTGCCATATTGTAAGCTGGTGATTGTAAGTTCAAAAACACAAAATCTGGAAGACGCAATCAACTACTGCAAATCTCAGGGACAGGAAGAAATTTTAATAGCAGGTGGCGGCACCATTTACGAGCAGACTCTCCCCTACGCCAACAAAATTTATGCTACTGAAATCGATGCCGACTTTAACGGCGACACCTTTTTCCCAGAACTCGGCCCTGAATGGGTTGGCATTGTTGAAGAAGTTCACGAAGAAAATGGGATTGTTTATAGATATATAACGTTTGAAAAGTAAGTAAACCTAAAAATTGCTTTCACAATTTTTTTAACGGTTTGCTATTGGACACCGGCCACCAGTGGCCTTACACACCTCTTCGTCCTGGTCGCGTGATGACAGCAAATCTCTGGCACCATATGATTTATTTTACAAATGGCTGATCTATCGTAATGGCACAATAAACATCCGGGCACCTTGCATGCACTGCTTCGTGAATAACCTGCTTAAGTTTTTCATCAGTCAGCTTGCACGAAAACGGCTTTACAACATCAAAAATCAGATTTGTATGTGTATCTCCAGGAACCATTCGCACATCATGATATTTTAACTCAGGGTCAATTTTTACAATTTCTTCTGCAAGCACATTTTTAAGTTCTACAAGACGTTTGTTTTCTGTATCTACCGGATCCATGTGAATTATTACATGACAGTTAAAACGACGAGCAATATCATTTTCGGCAATATCAATTACATCATGTAAACTGAAAATATTCATATTTCCAGGAACCTCTGCATGAAGAGAAATCATCATACGACCAGGACCATAATCATGGATAATAAGATCATGCATACCAACAATAGGTTTATGTTTCATAAGTTCTTCTTCAATCTGTGCAACAAGTTCAGCAGAAGGAGCAGAACCTAAAAGTGGTGCAATTGTATCTTTTGCAGCTTCAAAGCCGGTTTTAAGAATAAAAATGCCTACAACTACTCCACCAATTCCATCGAGCGGAAGGCTTGTAAAACGGATTCCAATTAAAGCGGCAATTACAACCGAAGTAGAAATTACATCATTAAGACTGTCCTTTGCAACAACATCCATAGCAACAGAATTGATTTTTTTTGCTGTAAGATGATTATACAGATACATATAAAGCTTAACTAAAATTGAAATGCCCATGACAACAACAGACAGCACACTGATATTAATAGTCTCCGGATGAATTATTGAAAGCACTGAATCTTTAAGAAGCACGGTACCCATATAAAGGATGAGGAACGAAACTACAAGCCCCGAAATATATTCAATTCTGCCGTGTCCAAAAGGATGATCAGGATCAGGTTTCTTAGACGACAGCTTAAACCCTAGAATCTGAACTACTGAAGACGCTGCATCAGAAAGGTTATTGAATGCATCGGCAATCATTGCAACAGAAGCAGCAAGAGTTCCAAAAATAAACTTAAGTGTAAAAAGCAGGATATTCAGAAATATACCAAAAGCTCCGCACAAAATGCCGTATTGACTGCGGACAGTTTCGTTTTGATAATCTGTATGATTTTTTATAAAAAGTCGTGCAAGAATCTTAATCATAAAAACTCCATTTGGTGAAAGTTTTTTGACTGCGTGAGTGATTCCTTTTCGCCCCATCACTCACGCGGGCAGAAAACTTTCACCATAATTGATTGTTTTTTCATGGTGTATACACCATTTTTTCTAAAACATCTTCCACATTATCTGGGAGAAGTTCAAAAAAGTCGTAGCCTGTCAGTTCTTCAATATCATCTATTGAACAAAGGAATTGTTCCCAGTCACCTGTTTTCTGCATTCCTGTATTATTTGGAACATTGATTGCTATGGCTGTTGCAGTTTCGCCAATTCGTTCAAGATCATCTTCGCCACTAGGAATTGCAATAAGAACCTTCCAGGTATAAGCCGGCACATTCATATACAAAACTTCACCAGACTTAAGCGTAATTGGAATATTATCAAAGGTTCCTTTTTGTGAAGTGCCCCCGGTTCCGTATGGTCCCGCAATTATATAAACCTCATTGCCTGCAGTAACAAGCTGGCGCTCAAAAGTTTCAAAATGCATCCAGATTACACGATTATTATCTGGAGTTTGAGGAACCATATTTGTCATAAGAAAGGTCATTGAGTTGTCTTCTTTTGTTGCAGTTCTGTCTGCTGACGGACACACATGGCCTCTGTCAAAACCATATTTGTTATACTGATAATCTGCTTTTTTTACACCATACCAACCTGAAGGCAAATCTGTATCGGGTCTAAAGTCATCTGAACGGTCAGCTTCACCCATATTCTGTGAATCAAGATGCCAGGCAACCCAGTTTGGACAAAGTGTATCTGTATTATACGAAAGAGTATACTGCGGCTTTACCATAAGATAATTTGTATTAGCAGAAACATCTGCAAGGGCATCTGTAGGGTTTCCAAAATAAAGCGGCGTGTCTTCCGCATGTCCAAGGTCGGCGGCACTGTTGGAGATGTTTTTATTAATGCGGCCTTCGACAGGATCAGGCACCACACTCTGCTCAGAAATCCCTGTTGTCTCTGAGTTTGTCGAAGGGGCTTCGAAAACTTGCGGTGCATTCTTATTACCATACTCATCTTCAAAAATTGGAATAATCGGCTCTTCGGTAAAAACAACCATAAAACCCTGTTCGTCGGGAACAATATATGGTTTTCCAAATAAATACCAGAGTGCAAATAGAATTACAACGAGTACAGTTATAACTACCGGTAAAATCTTTTTTGATTTTGATTTTACCGGCCGCTTTGATGATTTTTTAGTTTTTTTTGCCATAATCTAAACCGAAGTCAAAACTAAATACCAAAGTGAATCTGCTGGATGGCAACTTTTACAGAATCTGTAGACTTGCGCAGGCTATCTACTGCATTAGAAACACTTTGAGTACTGTCACGCATTATCTTAAGCGATTCCAAAAGCTGTTGTCCTCCATCGCTCTGCTTTGATACAGTAGATTTAACAACAGTTTCCTGATTAGAAACTTTATCTGCAAGAGATACAATATGCTCAATATCTTCTTTTACGGCAATAGTCTTTCCAAAAGTAGAATCGATGAGAGATTTTACCTTCTTAAGAACATCACTAATCTGCTTTGCTTCTTTACCAGAACTTTCTGCAAGCTTACGAATTTCATCGGCAACTACAGTAAAGCCTTTTCCAAACTCACCAGCATGAGCAGCCTCAATAGCAGCGTTCATGGCAAGAAGGTTTGTCTGTGAAGCAATCTGCTGAATTACAGTAGACATTTCACTAAGTCCGTTAGAACTCTTTTCAATTTCGCCAACAAGAACTGCAATTTCTTCTACGCTGACCTTACCTGTTTTTGTTGCTTCATTAAGTTCGGCCATGCTTTCTGAGTTTGTATTCAAAACAGTATTAACAGACTGAATACTTGTAATCATCTCTTCAATAGCAGAAGCAGAAGTCGTTACACTTGCTACCATTTCTTCAGAAACCTTGCTGATTGCCTCTACATCGGCATCACTTTCTGCAAGACGACCCAAACTGGTATTCTTTACATTTTCAATAGCATCAGACAATTCCCTCTTATGGTCGCCGGTAAGCTTAACAAGTTCAACACCCTTATAATGGTGACAATGCTCAGGTTTATTAAGACCATTAAAAATAGCAACTGCCATCTGTTCACAAGTACGATATCCGCAGGCACCACAGTTCAAAATATCTCGTTCTGAGAGTTTACCCATGCTTATATGAATATCATTAATCTGCTCTATTGTTGGATGCTTTATCATCGCATTGAAGATTGTACTGTTATCGGAATAAGTTCTGTGATACAAACCTTCACTCCAATAGGCATCAAGCTTCTTATTAAATTTCTTAATTGCTCTTGATTGAGTTCCTTCTGTCTTAAATTGTTCCTTGTTCTGCTGACTGCGCTTTTCAACAAAACTTTCCATTTCATCAAGAGTCATTTCACCTGCACAGGTTCCTGAACCGCCGTTACAACCTTGCCAGCAGCCAAGACAGTCTATAAGTTTATAAACAGGTTTAATCTTTTGATTAAGAGAGCGTTCAAGGTGAACAAAATATTCTACAACTTCAGGAAGACCTTCAATTTTTCTTGTTACATCAGAAATTCCAGGAACAAAGCGTTCTGTAGTTTTCATAAGTCCGCCCGGAGAAGAATAAGTTACACCACGTTCAGCTTCTGGATTATCATAAGGAGTCTTTGCAAACTTTGAAAGATCAATATTATTTTCCTTAAAATATTTATCAAGCGATTTCATTGTAACGTTGTAATCGCCTAATCCTGTTTCATCAAATTCACGGCGTTTAGCATAACAAGGAGAAACAACCATAACCTTATGATTCTTATACTGCTGATAGTATCGCTTAATCATTTTGATTGTATGAAGCATAGGACTATCTGCAGGAGCAAGATATGGTAAAAGCTTAGGTCTGTAAATTTCACAGAAGGTAACAAGAGCAGGACAAGGCTGAGAAATAATAAGATCCGGATTGTTTTTCTTTATATATTCAACATAAGATTTTGAAGTCAATTCAGCCCCAAAACTTACATCAAATACAGCCTGAATTCCAATTGATTTGAGCCAGGTATTCAATTCAAGAATCTTTCCACGGAAAGAAACAACAGAAGACGGAGCTACAATTGCAATCATCTTAATGCCCGATTTCAAATCTGTCATAAATGCATTGAAATCATCAATACCATGACGGGCACCAAAATGACATGCAGAAATACAGCGACCGCAGCCTATACATAATTCAGAATTTACTTTTATATAATCTCCAGATGCATCATTACACATCTTTGCAGGACATACTGAAATACAACGGTGACAAGCCGTACATTTTTCAGGATCCACAGTAATAATCTCTCTAATTTTGCCTGACATATAAACTCCAATAAAATCGAATTAATAGTGTTTAAATATTGTAAAGCGAAATTAAAAAAAATAAAAGATTTTTATGCGAAATTTGTTAATTTTCCGATAATTATATGATAAGATATAATATAGAAAAGAGTTAAAAAAATGATTGAAAAAATCGGCTTGAATATAAGAACTTCAATATCAAACTTTCTCTATTCTCTTGGATATCTTGGAAAACTTATAACAGCATCTCTTTTATTTGCCTCACGCGGTAAAACTGCCCGAAAAATCCTTATTATGCAGCTGTTATTTACTTATGTTGAAGCTCTTCCTATATGCATAATTCTTTCTGTTGTAATAGGAACTGCTGTTGTATTCTTAGGCACTACTTTTCTTGCATCAATTGGACAAGCTAAACTCACTTATGACCTTCTTGTTATTATTGTTACAAAAGAACTTGGACCTCTTCTTGTTGCATTCATTGTAACTGCACGTTCCGCAACTGCTATTGCAACAGAGCTCAGTACAATGGTTGTAAATCAGGAAATTGAAGCATATATTTCTGTTGGAATTGACCCGATAGTTCATCTTGCTGCTCCACGATTTTTGGGAGTAACATTTTCTGTTTTCTTCCTGAATCTCTATTTTTCAATTTTCGGGCTGGCTGCACCTTCCATAGTCATCCAGTTTATTTCTACTACAAGCATTGTTGAATATTTTAAAAATCTGTTTACTGCACTTTCGTTAAGGACAATTCTGATTTCTATTATAAAGAGTCTTGTTTTTGGAATGATAATTTCTGGCTGTGCAACCTTGTACGGATTTTCTACAGGACGCGCCTCTACAGAAATTCCTATGGCAGGTCTTAAGGCTGTATCAAAATCATTTGTGTACCTTATTCTGGCATACGTTTTCATAACTGTCATAACTTACATGTTTTAAGGAAATATTGAAGAATGCCACTTTTTGAAATGAAAAACACAAGCTTTTATGATGGTCTCACTTCTGTAGTAAACGATGTTTCTCTTTCAATAGAAAAAGGTTCTGTCACAGCATTTCTGGGAGAACCCGGCAGCGGAAAATCAACTGTACTAAAACTTATCTCTGGCATTGTAATTCCAACAAAAGGGAAGATTTTTTTTAATGACAAAAATCTTATAAATATGAATACAAAAGAAACACTTGCCTTCCGAAAAAAAATGGCATATATGTTTCAAAATTCAGCACTTTGGGCAAATCAGAGCTTGTATCAGAATCTGGAGCTTCCACTTAAACTTCATTTTCCAAAAATGCCGGTTGAACAGCTTGATGAACGAATTAAAGAAGTTGCAAAACTTGTAGATTTTTCAAAACCTCTTTCTCTTCGCCCGGCAGCACTATCTACAGGTGAACAAAAACGCATTGCCTTTGCACGCGCACTTATTTGTAATCCGGAAATTCTTTTCCTTGATGAACCGACAGAATCTCTTGATGAAAAAACAGCCGGATTATTTATTGAAATAATCAAGGATTTTTGTGCTAAAGGAAATACACTTATTTATGTTAGTCACGACAACGCATTCATAAATACATTTAATAATGATAAATATTACTTTTCAAAAGGGACAATCGTTGATAAGATTTTATTGAACGATAATTTCCAAGAGGATTACGATGAAATTTAAAATTAAGTTTGCAGATCAGATTGTAGGCGCGTTAAGCATTTTTGCAATTGCAGCACTTATATTCTTCACGTTCTTTATTGCTTCTACTCAGAAATGGTTTGTAAAAAAGCATAATTTCTTTACTAAAATTTCATCGGCAAACAGCGTAAATGAAGGAATGGCTCTGCAGTATAAAGGCTTTGCAATTGGAAAAGTAAAAAAAATCTCTCTTGGTGATGACGATAATGTTATTGTTCATTTTTATGTTTTAGATGAATATATCGATCGTGTAACTCAAGGTTCTATTGTTGAACTTTCTGTTAGTCCGATCGGATTAGGCTCTTCATTTATTTTCTATCAAGGTAATTCTTCAAAGCTTATTGTGGATGATTCTTTTATTCCTGAAAAATCAAGTTCTTTGGCTAAGGATTATATAAAGGATGGGAAAGTTCTTATTCCTGAATCGAACGATACACTTAATACAATTATTTCTTCTGCAACTAGTCTTGTAAATCATATTGATGAACTTGTACAACAAATAAACGAACTAATTGCAGGTAATGAACAGCTGCCTCTTGCTCAAACAATAAATAATGTAAATAAGATTTTACGTCAGGTAAGTGCGTTGCTTTCTGGTGATGAGTCTGTACCAGCCGCTGCAATTATTAATGATTTAAATACGACAGTCGATACTCTTAATTCTATTCTAAATGATGTTAACGGATTAACTGCTGATCCTCAGGGGCTTGTTCCAAAGCTGCTTGAAACGGAAGAAAGCAAAGGTACATTTGATAAGTTGTACGCTGCGCTTGATACTACAATTCAAGATCTGAACGGAATCTCTGGCTCACTCGATAGTGAAATGCCTCAGGTTTCTATTCTGCTTGCACAGGTACAGACTTTGCTAAAGCAGGTACAGGATGTTATGGTTGGATTAAAGAATAATCCATTGCTGAAAAAAGGCGTACCGGAACGAACTGAGCAACAAGCCGCTACACCTAAATTAAGGGAGGAACAGTTCTAATGAAAAAAACAATTCTGTGGTCCCTGAGCCTGTCGAAAGGCCTTTTATGTATAGTCACCCTCCTTTTGTTAACCGCTTGTTCCTCTGCTCCAAAACGTTCCATGCAGATTTCTACAATTTATTCTAGTGCCACCGAAATGATTGAATCTGCTAACGCCTGTATTCTAAGCGGAGATTACGAAAAAGCCGGCTTCTTTTTGAGTGCAGCAGAAAATCAGGCAATGTCAATTGATAATTATGATTTATTAACAGCTGCTTCACTTGCACGCTGCAGTCTTTCGCTTTCATTAAATCCTCCGGATATAGAAACTGCAAAAAGATATATAGGTTTTGCACAAAGTTTTGTAAACAATTGCGCCGACCCTAAAAAACAAACTTCGATTGTTGCTTTAACTCAAGTGCGAATACAGCTTGCAGAAGCCAATGTTGATGAAACAGTAAATCTAAATCCATCTATTCTTCTTTCTACACTCGAAGAAAATAAAAAAGGTGTAAAAGGCGATGCCTATTATGAAGCACAATTTATTCAGGTAGAAGGTGATATTTATAAATTCAAAAAAGATTATGTTCAGGCAGATAAATCGTACAGTTCCGCAGCAAAAGCATTTACAGATAATCGCTATCTTTCTGAAATAGGATTATGCTGGTATAAGGCTGCACAGGCTCGTTCTTTAGCCGGAAACAAAACTGGAGCTTTAGAAGCAATGGAGCAGGCTATTTTTTATGACCGTGCTGTAGAAAACTCGGTTGCGCTTGGTACTGATTATTATGCAGTAGGATTGATTTTACTAAAAGGAACAGCATCAGCAGTTGAAAAGGAAAAGGCACGCCAGGCCTTTACTCATTCTGCCGAAATTTTCACCGCAATAAATTCCAGCGAGATGGCAAAAAGAAGTCGCGAGGCAGCAGAAGCAGTAGAATAAATGAATACAAAAAAACAATGGTTTGAAAAAGATAATTTTTGGATAACATTCGCTCCAATAATGTTTGATGATGCACGCTGGGCAGAAGCACCTGATGTTGCAGAATATGTGCAGAAAATTGCCGGACTGCGTCAGGGGGATACTGTCCTTGATGCGGGGTGTGGACTTGGTCGTATCAGTGTGGAGCTTGCACTACTTGGACTTGATGTTACCGGTGTTGATATTATTAAAGCAGAACTTGATGCAGCACGCGAGAGTGCTTTAGCAGAAGGTGTGCCACTTACATTAGTTCAAGCAGATTTACGCAATTTTAAATCCGATATAAAATTTGATTGTGCAGTAAATCTTTATACTTCATTCGGTTACTGCGATACTATTGAAGAAGACATGATGATTTTGAAAAGCATTGCAGGAGCCTTGCGTGACGGCGGAACCTTTATAATGGAATGCACAAGCCGTGAAAGTGCCATAAAATACTGGACCCCTGGTGAAAATTTTGACCGCGCAGGCTGGCATGTTAAAACAGAGTTTGGAGTTACAGGCGCATGGGAAGGTCTGCGTTCCAAGTGGATACTCACCGATGACAATGGTAAAAAAATTGAACACGAATTTGTACAGAGGTTGTACGCTGCTGATGATCTATGTAAACGAATAATTACATGTGGTTTTAAAAGTGCAAAGGTCTATGGAGATTTTGATTTGTCGCCTTATGATGAAAATTTGCGAACAATGATAATTATAGCTAAGAAATAATCATATATACGCAGAGATTTGCAGCCCGCAAATGACATGAGGCGAAAAGGAATGTCATTTGCGTTCTGTAAATCTCTGCGCAAATCTGTTTATTCATCAATTATTCAATTCTATAAGACTCAGGTGCTCCCAAATATGACTGCGGGAACGGCTCATTTGCATTGTGAATCACAATTTTTTCAAGAACAATATTCGGTGTTACAGGATAGAACCGCAGAATGTTAAAGCCTTCGCGGCATTCAGCATAAATACTGCTTATGCGGATATTGTTTGTAATGTCTGTTCCCCACGGAAACTGGTTATCTCCAACTGCAAAGTTTTTGACATCTACAAGTTCCTTCATAATTTTTTCACCGCCGACTTCTGCAATAAAGGCAAGCTTGTTGTCTTTGTATGCCGGGTTTGAAGGATTTAAGTAAAAATCAAACTGCTTTATACCTTCCTTCTGGCAGACAAATTTATATTCTACATAAGGTGCATTTTTACCCTTTGGATATTCTGCAATTACAGGGAAAGCCTTAATGGCAGAAAGAGTTTTTCCATAGCCAGGGAGCTCTTCAAAAGAGGCAGCCTCCCCTTTCCAAAGGCCAGCCTGCTTTTTGGCAAAGTGAGCGGCTTCCATAGAAATGTAATTTGAAGTTTGAATAAAAGTTCCCTTGTCGTAATTAAGGTTTGGAACTGCGGCATCAATCTTTACGTTTATACGCACTCTGCAGCCGTGACCACCGTTGCCTGTTATTTTAAGAACTGCTGTTTTATCTGCGGCATTTTCAAGCTTTGCACGGTCAACTTTGAGCGTGATAGTATCAATTAAAAGTGTCTTGTCTTTTTTTACTGAATAGCTCAACCAGTCTGCTCCACCGTCAACAGCAATTTCGTAAGAAAGCATTTTTTTATTGCAGGCGGCAACAAAAACTCTGGCACTTTCGGTTTCCGGATTTTTAAAAGCATCACATTGAAGCGGGAAGCCCTGCCAGTCGCCACCTGTTGTAACAAAGCCGGAACCTTCTACCCAGGCACATAAACGACCTTTACGAGGCTCAATTACTTTTGCTAAAACAGGATAACGGTTTTCTTCTTCGTTCCAGTGAACAAAGCCAAAATGTTCAGACCAGCCCATTGCATACCAGCGTCCACCGTCCACCTTGTCGCATTCATCTACAAGCTTTTTATCGAAATCAAGGCAGGCTTCTACCTGTTCGGCATAAGCATTTGCAGCCATCATATTGTAGCTTGCACACCATTTGTTACGTCCAGCTAACAACTGCATTTTAAGAACATTCATTGTTCCGCAGGCAGGGAAATAAACCTGTGCAAAAAATCCCGGGTAATCTTTTTTAGAAATCTCTGCCTTCAGTTTTTCACATTCCTTGAGAACACTTTCGGCAAGAGCCAGAATTGTTTCACTTTCATTAAAGTTTACAGGCGCAAAGGTATCTGGTGTAATACATTCAGTTCGTCGCATATTTGCAAGCTTTGTGTAAGTGTTCATTATGTAATTTAACGAAGCTTTTTGTTTGTGGCTGAAATCAGGGAATAGCTGTTCTATCCATTCTGCAGTATAACCTTGAGTTGTATATTCTGCCGCAGAATACTTTTCGTAATCATAAGCAAGATTCAAAAAGTACGAAAGCGGGAACTCGTTTGTCATAATATCGCCCACATTTACAATCCACAAATCACGGATTCCAAAATCGTAAGCGGCACACATCTGTTCCTTTGCTTTTGGAAGATAATTTGTATTGAGCCACTCGTAGCTGAACGGCCAGCCATGGTAGTCAAAATGATAGTACATTCCGTAGCCGCCCTTGTGGTTGCGCATTTTTTCTGTTGGAACTGTACGCAAGTTTCCGTGATTGTCATCGCAGAGCATAAGAGTAACACCTTCAAGTTCAGGGTCGCCCATAAGTCCTTTTGTATGCTTGTCACCATAAAAATATGGTTCAACCTCTTTGTAAAGGGCCAGCATACGTGGAACCTGCATAACGTCCTGGTTTACATTTTCGCGGATCAGGCGGTTCTGAGTTTTTAAAACATCACGCAATAAATTGATATTATCTGCAAGCGTTGCGTTTTTCATAATTGCTGTGTCTGCTTCACCGCGCATACCAACAGTAATTACATTTTCAAAGCGGCCGTTGCGTTTAAGTCCGTCTTCCCAGAACTTTGTAATTCCTGCTTCATTTGAGCGGAAGTTCCAGGCATCACCGTAAATTGAATCTGGACCTCGTAAATAGCGGTATTCTTCCCCTGCCCTGCAGCATGGTTCGTGATGGCTTGCACCCATTACTACTCCAAGTTCATCTGCAAGCTCTGCGTTTTCAAGGCCCGGACCGTCGTCACTGAATCGACTTGCCCACATTGCAGGCCAAAGATAATTTCCTTTAAGACGGAGTAAAAGTTCAAAAACATTTTCGTACATTTTTGCATTTACGCCGCCAAAGTTTTTATTTGCCCAGTTGCCGAATGCAGGCCATTCATCATTAATAAAAAATCCGCGGAAACGAACAGATGGTTCGCGCGAAACAAAAATACCGTCTTCAAGCTCAAACGATTTTTTCTTTGGGGGTAAAATATTGCACCAGTTTACAAGTGGAGAAACACCAAGCAATTCAGAAAAATGAAAAAGTCCATAAATTACACCACGCTTATCACTACCGGCAATTATGATTTTTTCACCTTCAACAGTAAATGTATAAACCTCGCGCTTTCCAACATTATCTTCGCCCAGATATTTTTTAAGCAAAGGAGACGATGCAGCCGTTCCAAAAATCAAACAGGCTTCTGGCTCAGAAAAACTTTTTTGTACATCACCCTCAACAAAGTCCGGATTAAAACCAAATACAAGTTTTACATCATTACAAACCTTGCGAGCAATTTTTTTAACTCCAGACAACTCTGATTTTTCACAAACGAAAACAATGGATTTTGTTATATTCATACTGGAACTCCTAAGAGATTCCCGGGTCAAGCCCGGGAATGACACTCTTTGTCATTGTCGGGCTTGACCCGACAATCTCTAAATAAAAAAACTATGGTACTAGTATGATACCATAGTTTTGAATAAAATCATATATGAGTTTGTTCCCTCTCGTGGAAAACTTTGCTAGTTTGTCATTCCTGGGCTTGACCCGGGAATCTCTCTTTTGTATGAGATTGTCGGGTCACCCTTCGACAGGCTCAGGGACCGCGACAATGACAAAGATGTATTCTAATTAAAGAAACCTTTAGCTTTCAATAACTCAGCATTAAGAATTCCACCCAGTGCAGCTCCTCGTTTTGTGTTGTGGCTCAAAGCTACAAACTTTACGTCGAATACATTACATGGGCGAAGGCGTCCGATTACACAGGCCATGCCCTTTTCTGTTTCGCGGTCACGACGTGGCTGAGGACGGTTTTCTTCGTGGCGTACAACAATTGGATGTTCCGGCGCACTTGGAAGATTAAGCTCCTGAGGAACAGATTTATAAGAAGTCCATACGCGCTCAATTTCTTCAAGGCTTGGTTTTTTGTCATCAGGCAAATCAAACTCAAGGCTTACACAAGCTGTATGTCCGTCTACAACTGGAACTCTCGTACAAGTAGAAGAAACAAGAGGACCAGCTGCATTCTGGATTTTTCCGTCTACAACCTTACCCAAAATCTTGAGGCATTCTTTTTCTGTTTTTTCTTCTTCGCCGCCAATAAATGGAACGATGTTATCAATCATATCAAAGCTTGAAACACCAGGATATCCGGCACCACTAGTTGCCTGAAGTGTTGTAACAATCATACGCTTTACAGGATAACCTGCCTGAATCAAAGCATGAAGCGGCATCATATATGTCTGAAGCGAACAGTTTGGTTTTACAGCAATAAAGCCCTTGTCCCAGCCGTGATGTTTTTTCTGCTCTGCAATAACATCAAGGTGAGCATAGTTAATTTCTGGTACAAGCATTGGAACATCTTCTGTCCAGCGGTTTGCACTTGCATTAGAAACAACAGGAATGCCTTCTGCGGCATAAGCTGCTTCCAGAGCCTTAATTTCATCCTTGCCCATTTCCAAAGCAGAAAAAACAAACTGACATTTGCCAAGAGCTTTCTTTTCGTCGTTTGCATCTTCTACAATAAGATCTGCAACTCCGGCAGGAATTTCGGCACCAATAAGCCAGCGGTTCTGTACTGCTTCCTTATAAGGCTTACCTGCAGAACGAGGACTTGCAGCAACATAAGTTACTTCAAACCAGGGATGATTTTCCAACAATTTAATATAGCGCTGTCCTACCATGCCCGTAGCACCTAAAACGCCGACGTGTATTTTTTCCATAATTATTACTCCTTGTTATCTAGTAAATAGTTGTCAGTAAATAGTTAATAGTTGGGGGCGTTACGGGGGTATCCCCCGTTAGAGGGGGTAGCGAGCAACGCAGTGCGAGCGAGGGGGAGACTTCCCCCACACACTATTTACTATTTACTATTTACTATTAACTATTAACTATTCCCTATTTACTACAAATTACAATCCTTTATCGCCTTTTCAATAATCTTTTTAGCCTCGTCATTTACTTCTACCAAAGGCAACCTCAAAGCACCAGCTGGCATGCCCTTTACGTTCATTGCATACTTGATTGATGAAGGGTTTCCGTCAACAAAAGCAGCCTTGAAGAATGGCAGCATTCTGTAATGAATCTCGCGGGTCTTTGCAAAATCACCTTCAAGAGCAGCCTGTACAAGCTCGTGCATGATTTTTGGAGCAAGATTTGAAACAACAGAAATAATTCCGTCTCCACCGGCAGCAACAAGTGGAAGTGTAAGACTATCATCTCCACTCATTACGGCAAAATCAGGTTTCTTGTTCTTAATCTGAGCAATTACATCCATCATCTGACTAACGCTGCCGCTTGCCTCTTTAACGCCTGCAATGTTTGGAAGCTCTGCAATGCGTGCAAGAAGGTCTGTAGGAATATTCAAACCGGTACGTCCGGCAATATTGTAAACAATAATAGGAATACCAACCTTTGAAACTGCGGCAAAATGCTGATAGATTCCTTCTTTTGAAGGCTTGTTGTAGTAAGGTGTTACAACAAGAGCAGCATCTGCACCTGCGGCCTTTGCACGTTCAACATAATGAACTGCATCTTTTGTGTTGTTTGAACCGGCACCAAGAATAACAGGAATTTTTTTACCTGTAGATTTTTCAAAAGCACGAACCTCTTCCATAACAATTGAAATAATCTTGTCTTCTTCTTCACCAGGTCGCTCATCCAGAGTTGGAGTTTCAGCAGTGGTTCCAAGAGGAACAAGACCATCAATACCCTGTTCGAGCTGATGTTTGACATTTTTGCGGAAGCCCTCAAAGTCTACAGTTCCATCCGAATTCATCGGTGTAATTAAAGCTGTAAAAGCACCACGAAATTTTGTCATGATTTTCCTCCTGAGCAAGCCAGCTCTACCCGCCGACTCGCAAATAATTTGCTGATTATTTTATAGTTTTTTTAAGGGAAATTCAATATAATGCAGATGATCAAAAGAAGGGGTAAGATGAAAAAATCACGCATAATAAAAATTTCACTTTTTGCAACCGGGGGAACTCTTTTTGCTCTGCTTGCTTCATTTTTTATTTATGCTGGGGTACGTTCGGCACAGTTCAAAAAACTGGATACTGCAGAACCTCTTGCTTTTGAACAGCAGGCACAACTCAAGCTTGAACTAAAAAATAAATATGCAAACCAGAATGAACTGCTTAAACCACTTCCCTACACTCTGCCGGACCTTGGAATAAATGTCGGTGCCGAAGCCGCAATTTTAATTGATGTTACTAACGGCGATATTATTTATGAAAAAAATGCAGATAAAGTAATTCCACCTGCAAGCATGACAAAGCTTTTTGCAATGTATGTTGTTGAGCAGGAAGTAGCAGCCGGTCGATTTCATTACAATGACATAATACCTCTTCCGCCGGAATGCTGGGCCTGCAATATGCCTGCACACAGCTCACTTATGTTCTTAGGAAAGGGACAGATTGTTACTTTGGAGGAGCTGCTTCTGGGGCTTAGCATCTGCTCGGGAAACGATGCGGCTTATGCGCTGGCTTATGCAGTATGCGGTTCAATGGAAGAATTTGTTGAACGAATGAATCAGGTTGCAGCAGATGCAGGGCTCACGCACACACACTTTGTAGAAAGCTCCGGCTACAGTGAACAGAATGTTACAACTGCCCGAGAAATGGCCGCCTTCTGCAGACTTTATATTTTAGAACACCCCGATTCCCTCAAGCGTTTTCACAGCGTTTCGTCGTTCACATATCCTAAAGAAAAAAACATGGCGCCAGGCGACCGCTATGGCGCTCAGGACTGGTCAAACGGATTACCAGAAAAAATCACAATGGGAATTACACAGGAAAATACAAATCCCCTGCTTGGTCGTCTTGCCGGCTGCGACGGACTTAAGACAGGTTATATTGACGAAAGCGGCTACAATCTTGCATTAACAGTTATACGCGACGGCACAAGATTTCTTTCCGTAACAATGGGAGGCAAAGGAAAAGACACAAAAGAAGGTCAGGCAGGTCGCGTTGCCGATGGAACTGCTTTAATGGAAACAGCTTTCAGCATTTTCCGTGATTACGATTTAAACGGGCTACAGAATTCGTACTTTGTAAAAGTTTATGCCGCCAGCCAGAAAGCCGTGAACCTTGTTGCAGCATACAACCCCAAGACTGTGTGCGTGCCTTTTGTTACCGGCAACTCAATTGCAGAAAACTTACAGAATGTCCAGATAAATGTAATCATGCCAGATTATTTACAAGGCCAGATAACCGCCGGTGCAGAATATGGTCAAATAAAAATAACGCTCGGCGATTACCTGCTCCAGACAATCCCGCTTCTTGCCGACAGAAGCACAGAACGTGCGGGTTTGATTACGTGTTTAGCAGATTCTGTCATTGCAAAAAAATAAAAAAAATTCATTTTTTTTCTCAAATTTTTGTAAGAAGTCGATTTTTTTTGACATATATATAGTGTAGAATTTTTTATTTCTGCATAAATCACAGAAAAAACAATCTTTACGCACCTCGTGTGCGCAAAGTGGAGGAAATTATGTCAAATGATATTTTCAACCCAAAGCCAATCGAAGAGCTTACTTTTACAGATGACGGTATGTTCCAGGCTGTTCTGCATCAGGAAAATGTCTGTGCTGATCTTATTGAAAGACTTCTTCATATAAAGGTAAGCCGGGTTGAATACCCTGAACTTGAAAAACAGATAGCACCATTTTTCACGACAAAAGGGGTTAGGCTCGATGTCTATCTTAAGGAGGAAGATAAAATTATAGACATCGAGATTCAATGCTACAGGCAGAAAGCCTTAGGAAAAAGAACACGCTATTACCAGTCTATGATTGACATAGACAGTCTTATGAAGGGTCAACCTTATCCACAGCTTAAAGAAAGTTACATTCTCTTTATCTGTAAGGATGACCCTTTTAAAACTGGCGAGAAGGATGAAAAAGGCAATGATAAATACTACGGCCTACCTTGCTACACTTTCCGGAATACATGCGAAGAAAATCCTGAAGTAAACTTGGATGACAAATCACTCAAAGTGGTCTATAATGCAAGTGCATACGAGCAGGAAAAGGACAAAAAAGTCCGTGATTTTCTAAGCTATGTCTTTAATGGCCAAGCAGGTGAAGATGATTTTACAAACCGTCTTGAAGCCATTGTTGCAAAATTAAAGGATAATGATGAATTTAGGAGTGATTACGCTGCTATGAATTTACATGATTATGATTTAACAACAAGGGCTGAAGAAGCTGGCATTGAAAAAGGCCGCAAAATGGAGAAAATTGAAGCCGCAAAGAATCTGCTTAGAATGGGCATTCTTACTCATGAACAGATTGCACAGGCACAAGGCCTTTCCTTAGAGCAAGTTCAGGAACTTGCAGAAGAAATTGCTGCAGAAAAGGGACAACAGGAACAATAATTCTAGTAGCGCCAAATAAAAAACGGCGGGTCAACTTGCCCGCCGTTATTGTTTTTACTAATTAGAGTTATTCGCGGCATTCAAACCCAAGTCTATCTGATACTTTTTCCTTAAATGCCTGAATGGCTTCTGCTTTTGTTTTTTTGCCGGTAGCGTATTCAAGTACAAGAGGTCTCCAAATAGAATTGAATTCTTCATCATATTGACTAAAGTGGTCGCCAGTAGCCATTTTATCGGCTTCTGTATAAACCTTATGAATATCCTGATCACCGCAGAATTCGCTTGTTCCATCTGCTTTCTGCATTACAGTATAAGAAGTAACACTATCTTTGGTTGATGCTGTTGCCCATTTATAAAGAGTGCCGGTAGTTGATGTATCAAGAGTGATGTTTTCAATTATATCTGCAATTATTGGCTTCTTTGCAGGATCTGCAATAGCTTGTGGTGTAGCAAAAATCCAGGTACCACCCCAGAAAGAACCTGCAGGAGGCAGACAGACAGCCCAGTCACCATAAGTACCGTCTTTTCCACGCATATCTGCATACCAGCCGTCTGTCCAATCCTGTGTATTATTTGACCATTCATTATCAATTATTTTTTTTGCAATATCCAGAAAAGCTTCCTGCTTTTCATCTATCTGAAGATACTCGTCTTCGTCAAGCCAACCACTGGAAGAACCTTCTATTATATGATAAATATCTCCCACCCCGGAAATCATTGCATAACCTTTCTTTTTACATTCTTCAGCAGCTTCAAAGAACTTATCCCAGCTGCCGGTATTTGCACCAATTTTTTTACCTATAGTATCCGGGTCGTCTGTGCCAAATACTTTTTTAGCAATGGAACGTCTGTAAATAAAACATAAGCCGGTGCTTTGATATCCAAGTGCAACAATTTTACCTTCTTCATTTGTACCAACTGTACTTGAATATTCTGCTATGTCTGCACCTTCTAGTTTTGCAGCAAAGTCGTCAATAAAATCTTCATAAGGTGCGGCATACTCAGACCTATAGCCTTTAGAATATTTCAATACAAAAGCCGCTTCTGCTGCAAAAATATCAATCTCGCCATCTGAAAGCATTTGATCCAATACTGGCTGGTATGCACCGTTAGTTGTTGCAATAATTGTGTTATCAAGAGCCCAGGTTGCCCCAGAAGCCTTCTGGTATTGTTCAATAAGTCCCGGAACCTCATTCGTGAAGGACATTACATTAATTCTAACCTTTCCCTGTCCCTGATCGGCTTCACGAGAAGCTGTTGTTTCTGAAGCAACTGCTGCTCTATCTTTATATTCACCTCCAGAATTTCCAACCATAACATAATTAATCAACCATTCAGGTCCAAAAAATCCGAAAACTTCCCTTCTTTCTACAACAGGGAGCTCTGGAATTGTTGTTGTAAAGCTTGATGAAGTAATATTGAAGAGTGTTGTTTTTGGGTCTGCAAGTTCTATAAGAACATTTGCAGAGTCAACCGATTCTGTAATTTTAAGGGTAAGGGTCACAGTGCTTTGGTTGATATCACCAGTGTAAATACCGCTGAACTTAATAACCTTATTTATTGTGTAGGTAAAGGTACCGCCAGCCTGTTCTTCACCAGCACGAATGTTAGCATTTACCGTAGGAGCAGATGTCTGAGTGAATGTGTACACACCGCCGTCTGCATCTGTACATGTAAGCTTTGTTGGTGACTCTGATTTAACTGTACCGGTAACAGCGTCTCCATTGGTGTCAGCTCCTTTACCATCACCATTCTGACTACAAGAAGAAAGGACTACTCCAACTGCAAGTGCAGAAAAGAGAGCCAGCCTCAAAAAGTGTTTTTTTAATTTCATAAGAAATCTCCTAAAAGTAGAATATTTCTTCTATTATACCCCCCCATAACCTGTTGTCAATTTTTATATAAAACGATTTATTGAAAGTCTGGCTTTTATTCTACTTCCCCGCACGCCCTTCTAAAGTCGTCCATTGTAAATTCTGCGCGGTTGTTCTGGCCGGCAATGAGGGCGGCGCGGTTCAGTACAGATTCAATTTTGGCGCAGGAATAACCGTCTGTCATTTTGGCAATTGCCTGTGGAGTACATTCAGCTACGGGATTTTTACCCTTACTGTACATTTCTGCAAGCTGAACACGTGCATTGTAATCTGGATACGGAACACAAAAGCGTGCGTCAAAGCGGCCCGGGCGGATAAGGGCGGGGTCCAGTGCCTGAATAGAGTTAGTTGCCGCTAATACAAGCACACCTTTTGTTGCTTCAAAGCCGTCCAGCTCGTTCAAAAGCGCGGTAACAATTCTTGTATTTTCTGTTTCGAGTGCGCTGCCTGAATAATTTCGTACTGTTCCAATTCCGTCAAACTCATCTATAAAAACAATACAGGGAGCCTGTTTACGGGCCTTGCGGAAAAGCAACTTAACTTTCATAGGACCAATTGCCATAAACATACTTTCAAAATCGGTTGCTTTGGCAGGAATAAAATTGATTTTTGCTTCGCCGGCAAGAGCTTTTGCAAAAAGAGTTTTTCCATTTCCAGGTTCACCTTCGAGCAGAATTCCCTTTGGCATTCTTATTCCTTTTGCAGCATACGCACGCGGATTCTGCATAATTTTCATAACCTGAGTCATATCCCGCTTAAGATTTTCCATGCCTACAACATCATCAAACTTTACACCGGTTTTGTGCACAACCTTAAAAGTGTTAGGTGAAATAAATTTTCGGAAAACAATAATAATAATTCCAAAGAAAAATACATAAAAAATGATGTCGAAAATCAGATTAAATATTTCAGCTGAATCTTTTTCTACAGTAACGGCAATACCGTTTTTAAGCAATGTTTCTTCCAGTGTCGGCGAATGTGGATTTTCGGTTTTAAAATCCTTGTCTTCAGTCTTAAACTCAATTGAATCTGCTTTTATGCGGGCTGCGGAAACCTGATTTTTTTCTACCAGTTCATAAAACTTACTGTAAGATACATAAATCTTTTTAGCCGAAAAATAATCCCAGGTAAAATATCCGGTTGCGCAGAGTGCAATCAACACGACAATACAAATAAATCCATTTCTTCGTTTCATAAATATAATAATATTGAATTTTGCCTTTCAATGGAATAGAATATATATAGAAAAAAAAGCAGATTTTCTGCAAAAGTCGAGGATTATATGTTAAAAGCCATAATTAGATTTTTTAAGGCGCTCAACAGTAATGTCCATCCTGGTGCTGTTGCGCATGCGGTATGTCTTGGAATGATTCTGGGATTTATGCCAAAAACAAATGCACTTTGGTACATTCTTACAGTATTTTTCCTTTTTGTTCGTATAAACAAAGGAACTTTCATTCTTTTTACTTTTCTGTTTTCACTATTAGCACCGGTACTCGATCCGCTTTTTGATACAATCGGCTGGTGGTTTTTAAATCTCGAAAAGCTCACACCATTTTTCTCGTGGCTGCTCGACATTCCTTTTGTTGGCTTTACACGATTCAATAATACAATTGTCATGGGTTCGCTGCTTTTCTCTCTTGCAGCATATATTCCTGTTTATTTTATCTGCAGGATTTTCTTAAAATACTGGCGTGCATTCCTTGCTCCAGCAGTACGAAAATCAAAGCTCGTAGTTTATCTATCAAAACTTCCACTTATTGTTAAAATAGGAGAAATGGCATGAAAAAAGACGAAACAAAAACACCTGCAAAAGCAGAAAAACCAGCAAAACCTGCTAAAGCTCCTAAAGAAAAGAAACCTAAGACTCCAAAAAAACAAAAGGCTCCAAAGGAACTTAAAACATATCCTGTTAAAAAGCTTCCTAAAATTTTCAAGAAAACATATACACAAAAACAACTCGACAAAAAGATTCTTAATAAACTATTTATTCCTGAAGACAAAAAATACATTGCGAACCTCTTTATAGAAAGCGGAAAAAACAAAAAAGATATTGCCTTGTTTGCAGTTCCAAAAGACGCTCTCTTTGAAAAAAAGGAGGTTAATCGTCTTGCAACAATTGCAGCAGAGATAAAAGAAAATAAAGGCCGAATAAAACTTCTTCCTCTTATTGCAACAGTTGCCTTTATTGCTGCAGTAATCATTGCACTTACGCTTACAAAAAATATCATTGCACGTAAAGTAATAACTTCAACCTGTGAAAGTATTTTTGAAGCAAAGTGTGATATTGATTATTTAAATATCAGCTTAATAAAATCAAATTTCAACATGAAAGGCTGGCAGGTAGCAAACAAGAAAGAACCTATGAAAAATCTGTTTTCTGTTGAATCAATAACATTTGATTTTGACATGAATCAGTTACTCAAGGCACGTTTTGTAGCAAATGAGCTTTCTGTTCTAGGTGTAGACACAAATACCGACCGCAAGTATTCAGGTGACATATCTGCAAAAAAACTTGCAAAAATCCAGAAGAAAAAGGAAAAGCAGGCAAAGAAAAAAGCAAAAGAAAATGAAAAATCTGCCTTCATGGTTTCGCTTGAATCTAAAAAAGTTGCAGCAATGGGAACTCTCAAAGATTCTGTTTCGGGTTTATTCGACCAGTATAATCCTGAAAAAATCTTAAAAGATTGTCAGGAACAACTTCAAACACCTGCTGTTTCAAAACAAGTTCAGGAACAAGCAAAATCATTAGCCGAAAAATATAAAGCTAAACCTGATGAAATCAAAGCAAAACTTGATACAGTAAAAGCCTCTTCCGAAGCAATTACAAATCTTGATGTAGATTCTTTACAATCTAATCCTACAAAAATTAAAGAAGCACTCGACACAATTTCAAGTCTTAAAACAAATCTTGATTCTCTAAAAAAAGATGCCGATACAGCGCTCAAAGATATTCAGTCTGATATTAATGGTGTAAGCGGATTAACTACACAAATTCAAAATGCCATTGCAAATGACAAGGGAATTGTAGAAACACAAATAAACAAGTTTACTTCTCTTAACCTCGACACTGGTAAACAGTTTATTTCAGGAACCTTTGATTCTATAATTTATCAGCTGCTTGGAAAATATTATCCTTATTACACAAAGGGCGTTACTATGCTCATGGAAGCAAAGACAAAAAATAAGGATAATCCAAAGAAAGAAAAGAAACAGAAGAAAACTTATACTATTACGCGTGCAGACGGAAGAACAGTTTATTATAAAAATGATGCAGCTCCAAAATTCTGGATTAAAAAAGCTGCAGGTTCAGGTCCATCTTTTGCATTTGATGCCACAGATCTTACTAACAACATGGATCTTACAGGAAAACCGGCAATTGCAAATATAACAGCCCGATTCCTTAATATTGACCACAATGCTAAGGTTACTGTTGATACCCGAGAAGATTCAACTGCGCCGTTAGTTTTGGCTAACTACAATTGTAACGGACTTTCTGTTTCATATCCTTCAAGCAAGTTTGGTGATATTCCTGGACTTCCTGGAATTGATTCTTCAAAGACAAAGCTTGATTTTATTCTTAAAGTTTTTGAAAATGATGGTTTTGATTTAAGCGGAACAGGTTTCTTCTCAGAACTTGAACTTTCTGCTCCAGCCTTTGAACCTGAATTCGTTTCTACAATTTACACTAATACACTTGCAAAAATTAATTCAATGAAGCTTGGTGTTGAAGCTGGCTTTACTCAATCTGCAGGTGTAAATCTTAATCTTATAACTGATGTTGATAAACAGTTTATAAATGCCTTTACTGCAGAAATGTCAAATCAACTTGGAGCAATTAAAGATAAAGTTGAAGAACAATTGTTAGGCAAGATTAACGAATATACAAACGGAGCATTAGGTGAAATCAACAACTTTAATGATATTTCACAAAAACTCACAGACTATAAGAAGAATATAGATGATATTTATGCAAAGGTTGATGCAAAGAAAAAAGAACTTGAAGATGCAACAACAGGAAAAGCAAAAAAAGCAGCTGATGATGCTGTGAATAATGCAAAGGATGCAGCAAAGTCTAAACTAAAGGGATTGTTCTAAGGTGATGGGCTGGTTTAAATACGGCCCTTCGAGAGCCTTAGGGACCACGGTAGTCCTTTTATTAATTTGTTTTACTTTGTGTTCATGTGTACCTAAAAAAAAGGCAGCATCACGGCTTAAGGTGGTTGCGTCTGTTCCGGTTATTTATGACTGGACACGCAATCTCATGGATGAACCAACAAATACAAATCTTTTTCTTAATCTCATTATTAAAAACGGCTTAAATTACCATAATCTTATTCCTGGTGTTACAGAAGAAAATCTTATTAATTCTGCAGACCTTTTAATTTATATTGGCGGGCCTTCTGAAAAATGGATTGATGAAATTGTTGCAAAAAAATCCACCGAAAATTCCGACAGACTTGTTTTAAAACTTTCCGATTTCTTTACCAGCAACCAGGATGCAGACTTTGATGAGCATTGCATTATTTCGCCTTCTGTTGCACAAATCTGCTGCCAGAAAATTTTCGAATATCTTTGTAAACTTGACTCACCAAATGAACAAAACTACATGCAGTACTTTGCCAAATATTCAGAGCTGCTTTCAATTTTAGACAGTACTTACAAGCTTCAATCACAGAAAACTCAAAATCAGACTTTTATTATTTGCGACAGAATGCCTTTTAAAGCCATTTTTAATGAATACAGTTTTAATTATGTTGCAGTTTATGACAGTTGCCCAGCCCCGCAAAATGAAAAATTAAATATTGAAAATCTTAAACAATTCGGAACCTTAATTGACAGTACAGGAGCTGCAGCAGTTTATGTTTTTGAAGATTCCGATAAAAAACTTGCAAAACAGGTTATAGGAAATTCAAAAAATCCTAAATGCGACACACTTGTTTTTGACAGTATGGAATCGCTTACACTAAGTCAGCTTTTCAGCGGAAAAAATTATCTTGATATTATGCGAAACAACTTGACTTTACTACGCCCTAACTGATAAAAATATATGGAAAAAGGAACAATATGGCGCAGCTTATTTGCAATAATCTGACATTAGGATACAACTCAAATGTAATTCTGGAAAACGTTAGCTTTTCAGTAGAAAAAGGCGACTATCTTTGTATAATCGGTGAAAATGGTTCTGGAAAAACCACTCTTATGAAAACAATCCTTCGTCTTGAAAAACCGCTTAAAGGACAGATTTCTACAGGGGATGGAGTTCTCCCGGATGAAATTGGATACCTCCCGCAGCAGACACAGGTTCAGCGTGATTTTCCTGCCAGTGTTTGGGAAATTGTACTTTCAGGCTGCCAGTCGCGTTGTGGTAAAAGGCCTTTTTATACAAAGGAAGAAAAACAACTTGCAAAACAGGCAATGAAGCGCATGGAAATTGAAGACCTAGCAAAACGCTGTTATCGTGAACTCAGCGGAGGTCAGCAGCAACGCGTTCTTTTAGCCCGTGCCTTATGTGCTGCGCAAAAAATGCTTTTACTTGATGAACCTGTTAGCGGACTCGATCCTTCAGTCACACAGGAAATGTATGAACTTATCGAACAGCTTCATAAAGACGGCATTACAATAATGATGATTACGCATGATGTAGAAGCAGCAAAAAAATATGCAACAAAAATCTTAAAGGTTCAGGACAAAACAGCTATCTTTGTTCCACGCGACCAGCTGGAGGAAATATGATTCAGAATCTTGCAATGTACTTTAGCTTTTCGTTTGTGCGATACGCTTTTATTGTTGGCGTGCTTATTTCGTTGTGCTCGTCGCTGCTTGGAGTTACGCTTGTACTTAAACGCTTTTCTTTTATTGGAGACGGTTTGAGTCATGTAGCTTTTGGAGGCATTTGCATTGCATCTGTTTTGAATATTTCAAACAATATGTTTTTAGTGCTTCCAATTACAATTTTAAGTGCAGTGCTTTTGCTGCGTACAGGCCGAAATAAAAAGATTCAGGGTGATGCCGCAATTGCAATGATTTCTGTTGGCTCGCTTGCAATCGGATATTTATTGATGAACATTTTTTCTGTTTCATCAAACTTAAGTGGTGATGTGTGTACTACACTTTTTGGTTCTACTTCTATTTTAACTTTGACAAAGTCTGAAGTATGGCTTTGCACAATTCTTTCGATTGCAGTTATTATTGCTTTTGTACTTTTCTACAATAAGATTTTTGCAGTTACCTTTGATGAAGCTTTTGCCCAGGCAGTCGGTACACATGCCAGTGCCTACAATCTGGTAATTGCCATAATAATTGCAATAATTATTGTCCTTGCAATGAATCTTGTTGGTTCCCTCTTAATTTCGGCTCTGGTGATTTTCCCGGCACTCAGCGCTATGAGGATTTTTAAGAGTTTTAAATCTGTTACAATTTGTTCCGCTGTTATTTCTGTAATCTGCTCTGTTTCTGGTTTGTTGATTTCTATAATTGCCGGTACTCCTGTCGGAAGTACAATTGTAGCAGTTGATATTCTGGCATTTATAATTTGCTCGGTTGCCGGCAAGGTTGTAAAATGAAAAAGCAGCCGGGGTCCCTGAGGCTCTCGAAGGGCCTTCTTATAACAACACTTCTTCTAACAAGCTGCACAAAAAAACCACAAGCCCAAATCACCCAGACGCCAGTTGAAACCGAAGTCCCTGCCCCAGCCACTGCCACAACAAAAGTAGACTACGACCTTTCAAACATGAACTTTACTATGATTTCCAGCTTCTTTTTTCAGATGCTCATAGAACCAGAAAACTACGAAAATAAGACTTTTAAGATTAAAGGTAAGTTTCAGTCATTTGATAATGAAGAAGATCCTACTGCCCTTCCTTATTTTTCTGTAATCATGAATGATGTTACAATGTGCTGTCAGGAAGGTATTGATTTTCAATGGCAAGGTGAACACAACTGGCCGGCTGATTATCCCCAGCAGGACCAGGAAATTACAATAATCGGAAAATACATCGTAACCGAAACAGACGGCGTCACCTATAACTATATTCTTGCTTCAGACATACTTTTATAAATTGCATTTACCTGATCAGTGTATTCATTTTTCTGTGGGCCTTTACTTTGGCGTACAATAATCGGCGGACAAACAATCAAGCCTTTACTTGCATTTTTGCGAGCTTCTACTAAAACAAGATTTGCTTCTTCATTTTCAAACGGCTGAATTAACTGCATTCGTTTTGGTTCCATTTTGTGCTCAAGTAAACAATCAAAAATCTCGGGCAAACGACTTGCCTTGTGAATCATAAAAAAGCGTCCGTGTGTATGTAAAAGAAAATCTGCGGCTTTGCAAACATCAGCCAAAGTACAGCAAACTTCGTGGCGTGCAATTGCCTTTTCATCTGCCGGATTATTTTTTCCTTGTTCGCAGGTCATATACGGCGGATTACAGGTAACTACATTAAAACTGTGTTTAGCAAAAAGCGAGTCCACATTTTTAATATCACCTTGAAGGATTTTTATTTTGTCAGACAGTCCGTTGAGTTCTACACTCTTTTTTGCAAGAGCAGCATATTTTTTCTGAAGCTCAATTGCGTAAAACAAAACCCCAGTCGGTACACCTTTTTCAAGCAGCAGAGGAATAATTCCAGTCCCCGTACACAAATCAATCACCCGTTCGTTTTTCTTAATGTTGTCCAGAGCAAAATGTGCAAGCAGCACGGCATCAATTCCAAACATAAAGCCGTCGGAGTCTTGAATAATTTTGTTGCCATTTAATAAAGTGTCGGTTTGTTCCATCAAAGTCTCACTACAAGCATAAATCAAGCACAGTTGCATCAGTTGCTTTAATCAAATCATTCGGCGCTATTTTTATTTGGACACCACGCTGCCCACCGCTTATGCAAACTTTTTCGTGTAAAATAATCTGTTCATCAATAAAAGTACGGAACTTCTTTTTCATACCAATTGGAGTACAGCCGCCGCGAATGTATCCGGTTAGGGCTAGCAGCTCTTCCGGGCGCACAGGATTTATTTCTTTACAGCCAACTGCCTGTCTTGCTTTTTTAAGATTTATTTCATCAGTAGCACACTGACAGAACACACAGATTTCTTTAGTTTCAGTGCGCATGACAATTGTTTTAAATACTGTTTCTGGAGCAACTCCAAGCTTTTGTGCCATAAGAAGTGCAGCCCCCTTTGCAAGCTCGTGCTCGCCGTCATCCTCGTATTCTGCAGTTTCGTAAGGGATGTTTAATCCATCTAAAATTCGCATTGCATTTGTTTTTTTCATGTTTCAATAATACTTCCATAAGAAACTTTTTTCTACTATAATATTTGCAATATTTTGATGGGGTCTGTGGTACGTCCACGTCAAGGCACGCTTCGCTTAAAGCCTTGACATGTCCGTTTAATAGCCCCAAATTATTAATTATGGGGCTATTATGAGTAAATATCCATTTCAAAACATCGAGCCAAAGTGGCAGAAGTACTGGGAAGACAACAAAATCTTCAAGGTTTACGAGGACGAAAAATTTTCTAAAGACAAAAGACGTTATGTCCTTGATATGTTCCCTTATCCAAGTGCAGCAGGTCTTCATGTAGGACATCCGGAAGGCTACACTGCAACAGATATTTACTGCCGCTACCTGCGTATGAATGGATACAATGTTCTTCATCCAATGGGCTTTGATGCCTTTGGACTTCCTGCAGAAAACTACGCTATTAAAACAGGAACTCATCCAAAAGTAACAACTAATGCAAATATAGAAAAATTCACTCAGCAGATTAAGTCGCTTGGTTTCAGCTACGACTGGGACCGCTGCGTTTCAACCTGTGAGCCTGATTATTACAAATGGACTCAGTGGATTTTCCTGCAGCTTTATAAAAAGGGCTTAGCTTACGAAGCAGAAACTCCAATCAACTGGTGTCCTAGCTGTTTGACAGGTCTTGCTAACGAGGAAGTAAAAGAAGGCAAATGTGAACGATGTGGTGCAATTGTAACTCATAAAACAATCCGCCAGTGGATTTTGAAAATTACAGAATATGCAGACCGTCTTGATAACGACCTTGAAGGACTTGACTGGCCGGAAAGTGTAAAGGCAATGCAGCACAACTGGATTGGTAAATCAACAGGTGCCGAAGTTACCTTTACAGTTGCCGACAAGGACGGAAAGCCAACCGACAACAAACTCACCGTTTACACTACCCGTTGCGATACTTTGTTTGGTGCAACATACATGGTAGTTTCGCCGGAACACAAAATCATTCCGCAGATTACTACACCTGAGCAGGCAGACGCTGTAAAGGCATATCAGGAAGCCGCAGCAAAGAAGTCTGATCTTGAACGAACAGACCTTGCAAAAGATAAAACCGGTGTATTCAGTGGAAGCTATGCAATAAACCCTGTAAACAACAAGCTCATTCCAATCTGGATTGCAGATTACGTTTTGATTTCTTACGGAACAGGTGCAATTATGGCCGTTCCTGCCCACGATGACCGCGACTGGGATTTTGCTAAAAAGTTCAACCTGCCAATCATCGAAGTTTTGAAGAGTGAAGTTGACGTACAGCAGCAGGCCTGGACAGAAGACGGAATCCACGTAAATTCAGAATTCCTTGACGGACTGAACAAGCAGGATGCCATTAACAAAATGCTTGAGTTCCTTGAAGAAAAGAAAATTGGCCGCAAGGCAATCAACTATAAACTCCGCGACTGGATCTACAGCCGTCAGCGCTACTGGGGAGAACCAATTCCTTTAGTACACTGTTCGACTTGTGGTACAGTTCCAGTACCTGAAGAAGAACTGCCTCTCACTTTGCCAGAAGTAAAAACATACCAGCCAACTGGTACAGGTGAAAGCCCTCTTGCCGCAATTGACAGCTGGGTAAACTGCAAATGTCCAAAATGTGGTGGAGCTGCAAAACGCGAAACAAACACAATGCCTCAGTGGGGCGGAAGCTGCTGGTACTATCTGCGCTATCTTGACCCACACAATGACAAGGAATTCTGCAGCAGCAGTGCCGAAAAATACTGGATGCCTGTAGACCTTTACATTGGTGGTGCTGAACACGCAGTTCTTCACCTGCTTTATGCACGCTTCTGGCATAAGGTTTTGTATGATATTGGAGTAGTTAGTACAAAAGAGCCGTTCCAGCGCCTTGTAAACCAGGGTATGATTACTTCTTTTGCCTTCCAGCGCAAGAACA
>JAFZWX010000169.1 GCA_017617145.1 Treponema sp.
AGCAATTGCAGCAGCCTTAGCAGCAACACGTCCCATTGGTTTTCCGGCCGCATCAATAATATACCATTTGCGAACCTGATCATTTTCATTAACGAAAATAGTTTTCATGATAATCCCTTAAATTAAAAATTTTCTTGCAGCTCCGGATTTTTGCATCGTATCCATTGCCGCTTACACATTCAGATGAGCAGTCCAAATGTATAATTAACGGGTATAATATAATATGTTTTTTTGCAGATTTAGTCAATAAGATACAAGAGGGCGGAGCCCCGCCCTTCAAAAGAATTTCACCCGCGAGTTTTGCAATGCAAAACTCGATAGTTCGCGTAGCGAACGTACAACGCCCCGAATCATTTCAGTATAGAAGTTAACTCCTCTAAAGTCATAACCTTAATTCCACGAGAATTCAACTTTTTCTGATGTTCAGCATTAGGAAGCCTTTCAAAAACAGCAGTGCCCTTACCAGTTAAATGTTCCACCGTAGCCCCGCCATTATCATAAATCTGCTTAACTAACTCAAAGGCAAAATCAACATCATTCATAATGCGGCGGTCAAGTTCAAAGCGTTCACCTAAAACTGTTTTGTGGTGCGGCATTGGAGACTGTTTTCCATATAATCTGGCAATTTTTTCTTTTACTTCCTTGCGGTAGGCACGTTCTGCAGCCTGTTCAAGAATCTGCTCGTTAGAAACAAAACAATCCTTTTTCTGCGACAATATTTCTTCAACATTCTGACCGGTGCGTTCACATTCTGCTTTAAGACAAAGCATAGTCATCATTGCATCATCAACAGATTTGTGGGTTTCGTATTTTTCAACATCAACACCAAACTCGGCTGCCCATTCACTAAGCTTCTGTTTTTTTTCATATTTGCGTTCAAGATACCGTTCAAGATCAAAAGCGCGGAAGGTAATATAATTCTGCTCGTAGCGCTCACAGGCATTGTTTACAAAACCAACATCATTACTAACGGCAAAACCCGCAATATAACGGTTTCCAGTGGTAAAGAGCTTTTTAATATCCTTGTAGTAGGCTTCAAAATTTGGCTTGGAGCGAAAATAATCCTTTGAATAGGCAAGCTTTACCCCACCCTTTCCACTGAATAAATACCAGTCAAAATCACATTCCGGGTTCATAACAACATCTTCAGACTCAATTACATTAAGGTCATCATCGCAAATAACATAGCCAAGCGAACAGATTTTCCCAATGCCGTCAAAAGTGTTGGCACATTCACAATCAAAAAAAACAAAACTCTTGTGGTTCATAGGAGTATTATATAGGGTTACGAGACAATTTTTCAACCTACCCGACTCCTAGTTTGTTCTGCTTGTCGACCTTTCTATTTTTCAGTATATTATAGTTATGTTATTAGACGTTCAAAACTTAAATGCAGGTCTTGAAGACGGAAAACAGATTCTCAATGACCTTAATATAAAAATTGATGCAGGCGAAACTCATGTACTGATGGGACCAAACGGAGCCGGGAAATCTTCTTTGGGCAATGCGCTCATGGGAAACCCTGTTTATAAAATAACTGGTGGAAAGATTATTTTTAAGGACCAGGATGTTACAAATGAAACTTCTGACAAACGCGCAAAAGCCGGAATGTTTATGAGTTTTCAAAGTCCACTTGAAGTTCCTGGAATTAGTCTTGAAGCATTTATTCGTTCTGCAATTCAACAGAAAACAGGAGAGCATGTAAAGTTATTCCAGTTCCAAAAGGAGCTCAAACGCTGCATGGAACTTCTGGACATGAACCCTGATTATGCAAAGCGCGACTTGAATGTAGGATTTTCAGGCGGCGAACGCAAAAAAGCAGAAATCTTACAGCTCCTTATGCTCCAACCCGATTTTGCAATTCTTGATGAAACAGATTCCGGTCTTGATGTTGATGCAATTCGCTTTGTTGCAAAAGGAATTGAAGAATACCGAAAACTTACAAATGGTGCACTTTTGATTATTACACATACAACAAAGATTCTTGAAGGTTTGAATGTTGACTTTACCCATGTTCTTGTAAAGGGACATATTGTTAAGACTGGCGACGGCAAGCTGTTCCAGGAAATTAATAAGAACGGATTCGAAGAATTTTTGAAACTGCAGAATGAATAAAACAATCATAACAGTTCAGCATACACAGTCGGTACATCACACAAACGGACACGCTGGTGCCTGGGGAGACTGGGACCTTACCGAGCTTGGACACGAGCAGGCCAGGAACATTGGAAGATTTTTGGCGAACGAAGGCTGTGAACAAGGCTACATTATGTATGCCTCTGATTTAAAACGCGCCGCTCAGACTGCAGAAGAAATTGGTGGCGTGCTTGGACTTAAGCCTGTTTTTAATCAGTTGATTCGCGAAGTGAATGCAGGGGAAGGAAACGGAAAGCCATGGGACTGGTATGATGCACATAAAATCCCCAAGACAAAAGAATATGATTTAGACTACCGTCCTTTTGAAGACGCCGAATCAGACAGAGATTTGTGGCAGCGCATTTATCCGTTTTATGAAGAAATTATTTCAAACGAGCAGGAACGCATTCTTATAGTTTCTCATGGCACGGCACTGAGTTTTCTTCAGTCAATGCTTATGGGGCAGACACTGGAAGACCGGATACGTCACAGATTTAATGGAGCATCCGGTTCAGTTTCCCGATTTGAAATTAATAAAGACGGGTATGTAACGGCGAAGTATATAAATCGGCAAGTGTGATTTTTACATCGCCTGGGTTTTCTGCAAATATTCAACACTTGCTTTTTCTTCATCCTGGTTATATTCAAATTCAAGAGACTTTGCCACGAACAAGGCCGTTTCACTAAACAGTTTCACCATGCGGAACGTTGCTTCCCGGCAAGATTCAACACTACCACAGGAGTAAGTTGAAAGGTAAGTTTTATATTCTTCTTCAGAAATCCACTTGTACATATACTTTGCAGATTTACCTGTGCTCACGGAAAAATCAGTTTTGATTCCAATCTTCCAGCTGATAAGTTTTTCCAGTTCTTTTCGTAAAACAAAAGAGAGCA
Organism: Treponema sp.; assembly: GCA_017617145.1. The sequence goes on from JAFZWX010000169.1 coordinate 3,031, forward strand.
TGTCATTTACGTATGGAAGTTCACCGCGCCAAAGTCCTTTAGCAACGTTATTCAAACACCACCAGAATTCGTTGCAGCTTGCAAGAAACTGTTCTTCAGTTGGTTTTTGGACATGATAATCTTCGTCCGTGGTCTGGGGGATTTGCGGTAAAAGATTATCTTTATCAAGAAGGATTTTGCAAAGTTTGTCGTCTTTAATATGAGCCTTTGCATAGCTCTCGCTTTGAAGTGTAAGGTCAATCCTGTTTCCGTCTTTGAACATCATAAGATAGCCGTAGCTGTTTTCTTTGTCGCTCGGAAAATAAGGGCTTTCATCGGGATACTGCATAAAAGAAATTTCGCCGAACTTATTAATCCAGTTTTTGTCTTCGATGAATGGAGCGGTTTTCTTTACAACATAAACAATATCGTAATCCTGAAAAATATCCTTTGGTGCATTTTTATTCGTCCGCGAACCGTTCATGTAAACTGCACGAATCCGTTCGTCGTCCTGAGCAATCTGCAAAATCAAATCATACATTTGTTCTTCTGTGCGCATACTTTGATTATAAATAAACAAAACCAAAAGTGCTATAAGTCACACTGAAGGTTGTTGAGGAGAAGTTTGGGTTGAAATCTAACTAATCCTCATGTATCATTTAATTATGAAACACCATTACAAAGACATGCCTGAATGCCTAAAGGGCACTTACGCTGATTACTCTCACAACTTTGGATTCAATTGGAAAGAATTCATTGCAACAGTTCCATCTCCGCTGATGCTTGTTACAACTTATAAATCAAACGGGCT
>JAFZWX010000170.1 GCA_017617145.1 Treponema sp.
ATTGGTAATAAAATGCCGGTGGCCATAGTGGAGAGGTAATACCCGTTCCCATTCCGAACACGGAAGTCAAGCTCTCTTACGTCGATGATACTGCTCTTCAGCGGGAAAGTAGAAAGCTGCCGGCTTTTTTTTGTCTTTTTTTCTTTCTATTCTAATAGATTTTTTTCCTATCTTTTGGGTAAAAGTGGGGTATAATATAAAATCGTAATGAATATATTTAGAAAAAATGCGGGAGTATTTTTTCTTAGGAGATTAAATTGTTTGATTTTAAATATTATACCCCAACTAAGGTTTTGTTTGGTAAAAACACAGAAGAAAAAGTTGCTGACCTTATAAAGGAATTTGGCGGCAAAAAGGTTTTGATTCATTATGGTGGTGGAAGCGTTATACGTTCGGGACTTATGAAGCGGGTGACTGACAAACTGGATCAGGCTGAAATAAAATATGTTATGCTTGGCGGTGCTGTTCCTAATCCTCATCTTAGTCTTGTTTATCAGGGAATTGAACTTTGTAAAAAAGAAGGCGTAGATTTTTTACTTGCAGTTGGCGGTGGTAGTGCTATAGATTCTGCAAAGGCAATCAGCTACGGCTTGAAAAATCCTGGCGATGTTTGGGATCTTTACGATTATAAAAAACAAGCCAAAGACTCTATGCCCCTTGGTGTAATTCTTACTCTTGCAGCAACCGGTAGTGAAATGAGTGATTCTTCTGTTATTACTAAAGAAGAAGGACTAGTTAAACGCGGATATTCCAGCGATTTTGGACGTCCTAAGTTTGCAATTTTAAATCCTGAACTTACAATGACTCTGCCAGATTATCAGACTGCCTGCGGTTGTACTGATATAATGATGCATACAATGGAACGTTATTTTACTAACGGCGGAAATATGGAAATTACTGATTCCATGGCAGAGGCCCTGCTGAGAACTGTAAAAGCAAATGCCCTTATTCTTGCCCGCGATCCTAAAAATTATGATGCACGTGCCGAAGTTATGTGGGCTGGAAGTCTTTCGCATAATGGGCTTACTGGCTGCGGAAATGACGGTGGCGACTGGATGACTCATAAGCTTGAGCATGAACTTGGCGGACTTTATGATGTTGCGCATGGTGCTGGTCTTGCGGCTATCTGGGGTAGTTGGGCTCGTTATGTTTATAAAAATTGTCTGCCTCGTTTTAAAAGATTTGCGCTAAATGTTATGGGAGTGGCTGCAACCGGTACCGACGAAGAAATTGCTCTTAAAGGTATTGAAGCGATGGAGGATTTTTACCGCCAGATTAAAATGCCTACAAATCTGCGCGAGCTTGGCGTAAATGCTACAGAAAACGATCTTAAGCTTATGGCTCATAAATGTGCTGTTGGTGTAAATGGTGGTAAGGGGTCTGCAAGATTCCTTAAAGAAGAAGATATGCTTGAGATTTATAGAATGAGTATGTAGGAGAAAACTGATGATTTATTACGTAAACGCAAAAGCAAAATCGGATGGAGATGGAAGCAAGGGAACTCCTTTTAAAACTATAAATCAGGCAGCAAGTATTGCAAAGGCTGGGGATGAAGTTATTGTTGCACCAGGCATTTACCGTGAACAGGTTATTCCACGCTTTGGAGGTACACAGAATGCACCAATTGTTTACCGTTCAGAAAAAACTCTTGGCGCAGTTATCACAGGTTCCGAGGTTTTGAAGGGCTGGAAAAAATACAAAGGTGATGTTTGGACTGCAAAAGTAGATAATTCGCTTTTTGGCAGTTACAATCCGTATACAAGTTTTGTTTGCGGCGACTGGTATTTTGCTCCGACTGTGCGTCATACAGGTTCGGTTGTTTTGAATGACTTGATGATGTACGAAACTGCAACGCTCGAAGAATGTCTTGCAGGAAAGGCGGACCCATGTGCCTGGAATCAGAAGGAATCTGAGTTCAAATGGTACTGCGAACAGGAAGGCGAAGCACCGGTTCCACAGTATAATGCGTGCGGTCCTTATAAATCAGAAATCATTATTAATGCGCAGGCAAAAGAAATTAAAACAGGGCGCTTCACAGTTTTCTACTGCAACTTCAAAGGCCTGGACCCGAACAAACAGAAGGTAGAAATCCTTGTGCGTCGCAACTGCTTTATGCCACAAGTGAACGGACTTAATTATATTACAGTAAGCGGTTTTAAAATCTGTAATGGGGCTACAACCTGGGCACCACCTGCGGCCTACCAGGATGGACTTATTGGTCCTCACTGGAGCAAGGGCTGGATAATGGAAGACCTTGAAGTTTATAACAGTCGCTGCTGTGGAATCTCCCTTGGAAAATACCGCGACGACGAAAACGATATGTATTTTTATACAAAGCATCTTAAAAGTCCTACTCAAATGGAACGAGATGCAGTTTGCCGAGGTCAGTATCATGGCTGGACTAAAGAAAATGTTGGTTCACATATAATCCGACGCTGTCATGTTCATCACTGTGAGCAGACCGGAATTGTTGGCCGCATGGGTGGAGTTTTTTCTACTATTGAAGACTGCCACATTCATCATATTTGTAATTCGCAGCAGCTTGGTGGAGCTGAAACTGCAGGCATTAAACTTCACGCTGCAATTGATGTTTTAATCCGTCGCAATCATATTCACGATTGTATTATTGGTATTTGGCTTGACTGGGAAGCACAAGGGGCACGGGTCAGCCAGAATCTTATGTACAACAACGAACGACCAGCCGGACGAGAACCTGCAAAAGGTGCAATGTTTTCGGCAGATGTTTTTGTAGAAGTTGGTCATGGCCCTACAATCATAGACAACAATCTTTTGCTTTCAAAAACTGCAATAACAATTCCAAGCGAAGGTATAGCTGTTGTTCATAATCTTGTGCTTGGAGCTTTTAGCCTTATAAATTCTGGTGTTGACAGTATAGAAAATGGTCAGCGCGAGCCACGTTATACGCCGTACCATATTCGCCACAGAACAGAAGTTGCGGGCTTTATGACAATCCTTCATGGCGACGATAGAATCTACAATAATATTTTTGCACAGGTTGCTACGGTGAGCGACAAATCAAAAACTGCTGCCAATTTTGATTACGAGGTTGTTGGTACTGCACCTTTTGATATTTTCCCAACCTACGAAGAATGGATCAGCAATTTTATGATGGACCGCGAACCAGATATGGGGCCGCTTGCAAAATATCACTTTGGACATTTGCCTGTGTGGCTTGGGGGAAACGCCTACTTTAATGGGGCAACTGTGTGCAAGCACGAAAAAGATAACCTTGTGGGTGCAAAATCTGCCAAAGCAAAAATCAGTTTGAAGGGTGGAGTGCTTAAAACTAACCTTGCCGAACTTATTGGAGACTACAAAACCGGCGTAATCACAACAGCACTTCTTGGAGCCGCCTTTGAACCTGAGCAGAAGTTTGAAAACCGCGACGGCACAGACATTATCTTTAATGAAGATTTCTTTGGAAACCATAGGAGCGTGAGTGTCGTACCAGGACCGTTTGCAGAGCTTAAGGAAGAAATAAGCGTTTTGTGAGGTAAGTATGGAAAATCTGGAGGGGTGCCTTAAAAAGCTGTGTGACGAAAACTGGCGGGAGCTTTCTAATACTGTTGTTTATATCCGATGTGTACAGAAGCTTGAGGTTCTTAAAAAAGCTGGTTTTAAAGTTGACCCGCGGAATGACGGATTTCTTGCAATGTGTTTTATTGACCATGAAAAGGGACTTTCGTTTTATGTAATTAGTGCGGCTCATATTCGTAACTCTGATATTTTTGTAAGCCCGGAAAATAAAAGTTCTGCGATAATTCTGGGGGCGCAGGACCTTGCGGAATGCCTTTACTTGAACCAGCAGTATATTGAAATTGATCTTTCGCGGTATTTTGATTATGCGGCAAGTATAAAAAAGAATTACGAGCAGAATATTGATGATGTTTTGTATATCCGCGACATTACAGAACTTGATGATTTTAGAAAGCCGTTTTTCCCTGATGATATTGAAGTTCTTTTAATTGGAAAAAATTTTGGTCAGGAACGGATTTTTGTGAGAAGTGCACATTACGGCGAAAATGGTCTTACCGGAATTATTCTTGATGAACCTCAGAAAGCAACAGAACTTCGTAAGGGTGATGAAATTGATTTTATGCTTGTGGAACGGGATGGAAAACTAAGTACGGTGTGTGTGGTTAAATAAAGATCCCCGTGTCGAGCACGGGGATGACATTTTGGTCAATTCGTAGATGACCTATTGGACTAGTAGTCCTTTTTTTCTGTCTTGCGCTTCTTGTTCAAAAGCTTGCGCTCGAGAGTTGTCTTCTTCTGGTGAAGGGTAGCAGAAGGTTTTTCAAAATATTCACGCTTCTTGTATTCGCGGATAATGCCTTCTTTTTCAACCATGCGTTTAAAGCGTTTAATTGCTTTTTCAAGGTTTTCTGAA
>JAFZWX010000171.1 GCA_017617145.1 Treponema sp.
TCTGTGTTCAAGCTTTTCTACAATACTTAAAGCATTATCAACAATTTTATGAGTTTTGCTTCCGTCAATATTAACAACTGCACCAATACCACAGTTATCATGTTCAAAACTTGGTTCGTATAAAGTCTTTGCTTTCATGTTCAGCTCCAAAAAAAAGGCAAAAAGACCGCATATGCACAAAAACAGCCAAATGCATACGCGGCCCCTTTGCCGGCTTTGAGATTTAACAAAACAAAAAAGACCGTAGACAAAATTTCGTCCAAAAACGAAACATTATCTACGGCCTCTTTGTCGTATTTGTTTTATTATTGCGAAATGCAAAAAATATGTCAAGTAAGAATGCAAAACGCAATCCTTTTACTTGACAATTTTGCGTATAATAGTTAAAACAAACTAACTATGGCAAAGAGGTCATAAATATAATTCCTTATAGGGGGAGTGTATTTATGGCCTTTTTTTGTTTTAAATCCATGCAGGTGGAGGTTTGAATGAAGTTTACAAAAATGCAGGGGTGCGGAAACGATTATGTTTATGTTGACTGCACACAAGGCTTTTCAATTGCAGATGAAGCTGCTGCTGCACAAATAGTTTCTGACAGACATTTTGGAATTGGAAGCGATGGCCTTATTCTTATCAAAAAAGGAACAAAGGCAGATTTTGAAATGGTAATGTATAACGCAGACGGAAGCCGAAGCCAGATGTGCGGAAACGGAATCCGTTGTGTTGGAAAATATGTTTACGATGCAGGTTATACTGCAGGACGCGAGTTTACAGTTGAGTCCATGGGAGCTGTAAAGCATTTAAAAGTTATAAAAGGCGAACGCGGCGAAAAAGAAACCTGGCTTAGTGTTGATATGGGCAGCCCGATTTTGGAAGCAGGGAAGATACCGGTTGCAACAAAAGGCGAACGTGTTGTGATGCACCCGCTTACTGTTGAAGGCACCGAATACAAAATCACCTGCGTTTCAATGGGGAATCCTCATGCAGTTGTTTTCATTGATAAAAAGCCTGCGGACTTTCCTGTCTGCGAACTTGGACCTTTTTTTGAAAATAACAGCTTTTTCCCGGAGCGTACAAATACAGAATTTGCCTTTGTAGAAAACAGACGCACAATCTGGATGCGTGTATGGGAACGAGGAACTGGCGAAACCTTAGCCTGCGGAACGGGAACCTGTGCTACAGTTGTTGCTGCAATTTTGAACAATCTTGTAGATTCAGGAGAAAAAATAACAGTTCATCTTTTGGGCGGAGACCTTCAGATTGAATGGAGCGGCCGCCAGGAAGACAGTGTCTATATGACAGGCCCTGCAGTGACTGTATTTGAAGGAGACATCGAATTATGAAAATCAACAAAAACTTTTTAGACCTGGAAGAATCCTATCTTTTTTCAACAGTAAACAAAAAAACAAGAGAGTTCGCTGCCGCACATCCACAGGCAGATATAATTAAACTTTCAATAGGCGATGTTACGCGTCCAATTTGTCCGGCTGTTATTGATGCAATGCATAAAGCAGTAGATGAAATGGCAGATGAGAAAACCTTCCGCGGATATCCTCCTGAGCAGGGTTATGATTTTGTGCGCGAAAAGATTCTTGAATGGGATTACATAAAGCGCGGAATCAATATGCAGCTGGATGAAATTTTTCTTTCCGATGGTGCAAAATCAGACTGCGGAAACATTGGCGACATTTTTGCAACTGATAATACTGTGGCAATATGCGATCCTGTTTATCCGGTTTACATTGATACAAATATAATGAACGGCCGTAAAAACAAAATCATAATTTTGCCATGCAGTGAAGAAAATAATTTTTTACCGGAACTCCCGGGCGACAATTCACCTGCAGCAGATATAATATATCTTTGCTTTCCAAATAACCCTACAGGAACTGTTGCTTCAAAAGACTATCTTAAAAAATGGGTAGATTACGCAAACAAAAATCACAGTCTCATTCTTTATGATTCTGCTTATGAAGCCTTTATTACAGATCCTGCAATTCCAAAATCAATTTACGAGATTCCTGGTGCAAGAACCTGTGCTATAGAGTTAAGATCATTTTCCAAAACAGCGGGATTTACAGGCTTGCGCTGCGGCTATACAGTAGTTCCGCATGACCTTGTTTTTGAAGGAACAGAGCTTAATAAATTATGGTTCCGCCGTCAGTCTACAAAATTTAATGGGGTTTCATACATAACTCAAAGGGCGGCAGAAGCAGTTTATTCAGATGAAGGCCAGAAGCAGATTCAGGAAAATCTGAATTTTTACCGCGAGAATGCCAGAATCATTTATGAAGGAGTTACTCAGGCAGGCTTTAAAGCCTTTGGAGGAGAGCATTCACCTTATGTCTGGCTCAAAATTTCACAGGGCTATACAAGCTGGTCTTTCTTTGATGAGCTTCTTGAAAAATGCAACGTTGTCGGAACCCCTGGCAGCGGCTTTGGAAAAATGGGCGAGGGTTATTTAAGGCTTACAGGTTTTGGTACCCGCGAACGCACTATTCAAGCCGTAGATAGAATAAAACGAACTTTTGGTGCAAACCAATAAAAAAATAATAAAAAAAATTTTAAAAAATATATTGACACTTTTTTTTCAAAAGTGTATAAGTTTGAACATCTAAGGCAAAGAGGTCGAAGGTATAATTCTTCGACCTCTTTTTTTAGGCAATGAAGCCGCGTTTTTTAAATGAGAACGCGGCTAATTTTTTTTAAGGGCAATGACGTCTGATGTTTGTGTTTGTGCACAATACAAACCGGATTTCATTGCTCTTAATATTTTAAAATGGTAAACCTAAAAATTGCTTTCGCAATTTTCTTAACGGTTTGCTATCTATCAACGGCCGCCTACCGGGCGGCCTTCCTCAGGAGGTTAATATGAGTGAAGTTTGGAGTGTTTGGTTTTTGATTGGTGCTGCACTTGTTTTCTTTATGCAGTGCGGTTTTGCGATGGTTGAAACAGGATTTACAAGGGCAAAAAATGCCGGAAATATCATAATGAAAAACTTAATGGATTTCTGTATTGGAACTCCTTGTTTTATGCTGCTTGGTTTTGGCTTGATGATGAGCGAAAACTATTTCTTTGGCTTGATAGGTAAGCCTAACATGCAGCTGTTCACAAACTTTGCTGAACTTGACTGGTCAAGCTTTGTGTTCAACTTAGTATTCTGTGCTACTGCTGCTACAATCGTTTCTGGTTCAATGGCAGAACGTACAAAGTTCAGCGCATACTGTATTTACTCGGCAGTTATAAGCGCTGTAGTTTATCCAATCGAAGCAGGCTGGGTATGGAACCCACAGGGCTGGCTCGTTGGACTTGGATTCGTTGACTTTGCCGGAGGTGCTGCAATCCACTCAGTTGGTGGTACTGCTGCTTTGATTGGTGCAATTTTCCTTGGCCCGCGTATCGGTAAGTATGACCGCGACGAAAACGGAAAGGTAACAAAGGTACACGCTATTCCAGGTCACTCTTTAACACTTGGTGCACTTGGTACTTTCATCCTTTGGTTCGGATGGTACGGCTTCAACGGTGCTGCCTGTACACAGCTTTTGGGAGTAGGTGGTCTTGCTGCAGTATTCACAACAACAACAATTGCTCCTGCAGTTGCCTGTGTAACAACAATGATTTTTACCTGGGTAAAGAACGGCAAGCCTGATGTTTCCATGACACTCAACGCTTCATTGGCAGGTCTTGTTGCAATCACACCAACTTGTGCTACAGTAGACGCACTTGGTGCAACAGCAATCGGTGTTGTAGCCGGATTCATTGTAGTAGTTGTTGTAGAGTTCCTTGACCTTAAGCTTCACATTGATGACCCAGTTGGTGCCGTAGCTGTTCACCTTGCAAACGGTATCTGGGGTACTTTGTCAGACGGTTTGTTCAACGTTGAAAACGGTGTATTCTACGGAGGCGGTTTCAAGCACCTTGGAGTACAGTGTCTTGGTGAGTTCACAATCGTTTTGTGGACAACAGTTTGTATGATCATCACATTTACTTTGATTAAGAAGCTCCACGGATTGCGCGCAAGTCGTGAAGAAGAAATTGTAGGACTTGATAAGCTCGAGCACGGAATCGATTCAAGCTACGCAGGCTTTATCATGGCTCCACAGGTTCTTGGAGGAGACGCTGCTGCTGCAGACGCTGCAGGTACAGTTCCTGTTGAAAAGGCTGTTCCGGTTGCAAAGGCTACAAGTCGTCCGGATGCAAAGTTCCACATGGTTTCTATTGTTACACGCCAGAGCAAGTTCGACGAACTCAAGGCTGCAATGAACGACATCAACGTAACAGGTATGACAGTAACAAACGTACTTGGTTGCGGAGTTCAGCACGGAAA
>JAFZWX010000172.1 GCA_017617145.1 Treponema sp.
AATGGCCATGGTATTCGGTAACAAGGGTAACACTTCTGGTACTGGTGTTTGTTTCAGCCGCGACCCTTCAACTGGTAAGAACGAATTCATGGGTGAATACCTTATGAACGCTCAGGGTGAAGACGTAGTTGCAGGTATTCGTACACCACAGAAGCTCTCTCAGCTTCAGAAAGAAAATCCAAAGGTATATGACCAGCTCTGCAAGATTCGTGCTCGTCTTGAAAAGCACTATCACGATATGCAGGATATGGAGTTCACAGTTGAAGAAGGTAAACTCTATATGCTCCAGTGCCGCAATGGTAAGAGAACTGGTGCTGCTGCTGTTAAGATGGCAGTTGATATGGTTGCTGAAAAGCTCATTACAAAGGAACAGGCTCTTCTCCGCGTAGAACCAGAACAGCTTAACCAGCTTCTTCTTCCACAGTTGGACAAGGACGCTGTTAAGAAGGCAACAGAAATTGCTGCAGGTCTTAACGCTTCTCCTGGAGCCGGATGTGGACAGATTGTATTCACTGCTGATGAAGCAGAAGAATGGGCAAAGGCTGGAAAGAAGGTTCTCCTTGTTCGTAAAGAAACATCTCCAGATGACATTGCCGGAATGGCTGTTGCTCAGGGTATCTTGACTTCTACTGGTGGACGTACATCACACGCAGCTGTAGTTGCTCGTGGTATGGGAACACCTTGTGTTTGTGGTTGTGCCGATGTTGTATTCAAAGATGCAAACACAATCAGCGTAAAGGGCAAGACATACAAGAAGGGTGACTTCCTTACAATCGACGGTGCTGCTGGTAAAGTATACGAAGGACAGGTTGCTGTAAAACCTGCTACAATCTCTGGCGACCTCGAAACATTCCTTGGTTGGGCAGATGAAATCCGTGCTAAGTCTACACGCAAAACTCCTTCTGGACAGACAGTTAAGGGCTTTGATGTATTTGCTAACGGTGATACACCTAAGAATGCAGAAGATGCATTCCGCTTTGGTGCAAAGGGTATTGGTCTTTGCCGTACAGAACACATGTTCTTCGACGAACCAAAACTTACTGCATTCCAGAAGATGATCGTTTCTGAAAATACAGAAGACCGCAAGAAGAACCTTGCTAAGATTCTTCCACTTCAGCAGAAAGACTTCTACGAAATCATTAAGGCTATGAAGGGTTACCCAGTAACAATTCGTCTCCTGGACCCACCTCTTAATGAATTCATTCAGGCAGAAGATAAGGCACAGCTCAAGGCTCTTGCTGACAAGCTCGGTATGAAGCCAGCTGCTCTTGCTACAAAGGTTGCCGCTCTTGATGAACACAACCCAATGCTCGGACATCGTGGATGTCGTCTTGCTATTACATATCCAGAAATCTACGAAATGCAGGTTGAAGCTATTGCACGTGCTACTGCTAAACTCGACAAGGAAAAGGTACCACACAATGTTCTTATCATGATTCCTAACGTTGTATCTTACCGCGAAGTTGAACAGATTCGTGCTCAGGCAGAAGCTGTAATTGCTAACGTAAACAAAGAATGTGGAACTGCTCTTAAGTTCGAAATTGGATCAATGGTTGAATTCCCACGTACTGCTCTTATTGCTGATAAGGTTGCTCAGTTCGCTGACTTCTTCTCATTCGGTACAAACGACCTTTCACAGACAACATTCGGCTTCTCTCGTGATGACTATGGTAAGTTCATTGAATCTTACTTGGATCAGAGAATCTTGGAAGACGATCCATTTGCTACACTTGATCCAGATGGTCCAGGTGCTCTTATGGAAATTGCAGAAGCTAAGGGACGTTCAGTTAAGAAGAACCTTCACCTTGGTATCTGTGGTGAACATGGTGGTGACCCAGCTTCTATCGCACTCTGCTACAAGCTCGGTTTGAACTACGTATCTTGTTCTCCATTCCGTGTTCCACTTGCTCGTCTTGCTGGAGCTCAGGCAGTAATTAAGGCTGCAAAGAAATAATTGACTGGGGTCCTTGAGCTTATCGAAGGACCTCATGCAAAAAAAAGGGCTACCCCGTAATGGAGCAGCCCTTTTTTTATACCCTTCGACCGGATCTTTTATTTCAACTTAATTGATACTGCATAATCTTCATCAGTCCAATCCGGATTAATTACCATATCCAGGTCTGAGCTTAAAGAAACGCCTTTTGTAAATTTGTAAGCGCGTTCTGTGTCTTTGCAGTAGAAAGAAATTGTAACTCCCTTTGTTCCTGCATCAACCTTAAAGTTCTGGATTGTTGAATCGTTAAAATCATAAATTGTTTCACCTGTGCTTGAAAGTGAAAGAACAATGTGCCCGTCAGCAGAGAAAGTCCAGTCTGCATCCCATTTTGCATCTTTCCAGGTACCTTTAATGCCACCTAAATCAAGAGCAAAAAGACCAGTTGCCATAACAGCAAGAATAACCATGATAAATAATTTTTTCATTTTGTTTAGCCTCCATAAATCATTATAACATGGCTCGAATTATTCTGCTATCTTTTTTGTGCTTAATGGTGTAAAATATAAAGGATGTATTATATTGTAGAATATGAGATAGCAGCTATTATTTTGTCTCTTGCAGTTCTATTCAGCTTTTTTCGAAAGAGGCTAGTTAATACACGATTAACAAGAGTTTTTTTCGTTCTTGTAATGAATGTTTTACTTACGGCATCTATAGATCTTTTTGCTATCTATTTGCATAAAAATCTTCTGGAACAACATATCTGGTTTTATTATATTGTAGATGAAATATATTATTTTCTTATAACTTCATTTTCTTTAGTTTTTTATGATTGCATACGAACGACGCTTTCTGGAAGAATTGTGCGTACAAAATTCAAGATTATCAGATATTGTATTCCAATAAGTGTAGCAATAATTTGTCTTATATCAACGCCTTGGACAAAAATTATTTTTTACTTTGATGAAAACATGCAGTTTGTCAAAGGCTGGGGATATCAGATTTTGTATCTTGTTGCTGCAATTTACTTTTTGAGTGCAGTTTATAAAATTATTATTTTTAGAAAAGACTCTTCTCTTGCTCAGCGAATAACAGTTTATTTTTATGTAACAATGTGTGTGACTTCTGTTGTTATTCAAACAATTAATCCAAATCTGATTATCACAGGATTCGTCGCTTCTGTTTCGACAATGATGGTTTTTCTGGTTCTTGTAAATCCAACTAATTATTTTGATAAAGAACTTGATATCCTCAATCTTGCTGCTTTTCGCGATGTGTTTGAACAATACAGTTTCAGGAAAAAATCATTTAGAATAATTGGTATTCAGATTATTGGAATACGAAATCTTATAGAAACAATAGGTTTAGACAATAAAACAGAAATCCTTCGCCAGTTTGTATCAAAGCTTCAAAATGCTTGTGGTAAGTATTCATTATATAGAGTTTCAACAAGCCGTATATATGTTTATATTCCGAATGATGACAAAATCGAAAAACAAATTATTGATAATATTCACAAGATTTTTGAAGAATCTATCCTTATGGGAGATTTCCGAATTTCGCTTACTGAACATATTGTAATTTTTAAATATCCGGATGATGCCCATGAGCTTGCCGATATTGAAGATTTAATAAGATCAACACTAAATTCAATTTATAATGAAGAACCTTGCACTGTTGTTCCTGTAGATAAAAGTGTACTTAAGAAAAAGAACCGGGAACTTCAGATTCTGCAGGTTATGAAAAAGGCTGTGCGGCGCGGTGATTTCTATGTTGTGTATCAACCGATTTATTCTTTTGAACAGAATCGTTTTACAACCGCAGAAGCTCTTGTTCGTCTTGAAAATGATGAGCTTGGAGAAGTAAGTCCCGAAGAATTTATTCCAATTGCAGAACAGAACGGAATGATTTTGCAGATTGGAGAATTTGTTTTTGAAACAGTATGTCGGTTTGTCCTTCATCACAAAATCTGGGAAAAAGGAATTGAATACATTCATGTAAATCTTTCTGTAATTCAATGCATGCAGGAAAAACTTGCAGATCAGTTGTTCCGTATTATGGATTTGTATAATCTTGATTATCGTTATATAAATCTTGAGGTAACAGAATCTGCCGCAATTGCTTCGAGCGAAGTTCTTATGGATAATATGAATCGTCTTATTGAACGCAATATGAATTTTTCTCTGGATGATTTTGGTACTGGATTTTCAAATACCGCTACCCTTATAAAATATCCGTTCCATACAATCAAGCTTGATAAGGGCATGGTATGGGATGCAATGCATAATAAAAAAGCAGAAACTATTTTGAAGAATACAATTGAAATGGTAAAAATGCTTAATATGGAAATTGTTGCAGAAGGTGCAGAAACTCCGGAGCAGGTAGAACGGCTTCGAGAAATGGGTGTAGATTTTGTGCAAGGCTACTACTATTCAAAACCAATAAGCAGAGATGATTTTCTTTCGCTTTTAAATGATAATACGGAGCGGCTCAGAGACTATGATTAATTATACAATAAGATATGATGTTGCGGGTGCTCTGATTGCTGTAGCTGTAATGCTCAGTTACTTCCGCCAGACGAAAATAAAAACAAAAGTCTCAGATTCTTTTACTGCACTTATGTGGCAGTGTCTTTGTGCCTGTTGTCTTGATATTGCTTCTGTTCAGCTGATTAAATATATTTCGCCGTCGAATCTTTGGTTAAATTATATTGTTCTCATTGCATTTTATATTTTCTTTAATGCAATGCCTTTAATGTTTTATTTATGTTCCTGGTTCCTTTCTGAAAAAAACAGAAAAATGCCGCTTAAGCAATATTGGATACTTTTTGGATTATATCTGTTTTTCAGTCTGTTTACAATTTCATCACCCCTTACACATTTTGTATTCTGGTTTGATGAGAGTCTGACATTTCATCACGGTAAGCTCTTTTATGTTTACTATCTGCTTGATATTTTTTATGTTGGGGGTGGAGTTCTTCATTTCCTGCGACATAGGAAGCATTTTACACCGAATCAGATAATATCGCTCATGTTCTTTACTATAGTCTGTTTTGTTGCCTCTGTAGTTCAAACATTAGTACCATATCTTTTGATTACATGTTTTGCATTTTCTTTAACAATTCTTATAACTTTCCTGTCGCTTGAAAATCCTGATGATTATATTGATTCAGAATCTGGTGTTTACAATCGTTATGCGTTTATGGTTCGTGTACAGGATAATATAGATTTTAATAAGCCTATGTTTATTATAGGGCTTTACAGCGAATCGCTTGTTCATATTTTGAGATCAATTGGTGAAGAAAACCGAAAGCTTTTTTATAATATTGTATTTTCATTCTTGAAAGAAAAGTGTGGTAAAGAAAATATTTATCGTTTGACATATGAAAAATTTGCAATTCTTCTTACAGGTGTTTCAGAAGAAGATTGTAATGCCCTTGTAAAAGAAATCTGGAATTATTTTAAAGAACCTATACAGTGCGGAAATATTGAAATATCGATTGCATTGAACATAAGAACAACTGTATATCCTGATGATGTAAGTACAATTGAAGATTTACTTGATTTAATAGAGGATTCCCTTGAAGAAAAAACTTCTTATGAAGAGGGAGTTTCTTTACGTGCTAATCCAAATATTTTAAACAATCGAAGACGTGAGCATAAGATTGTTCAAATACTTGAAGACGCAATGAATAACAATTCTTTTGATATTGTATATCAGCCGATTTATAACATTGATAAGGGAGGTTATACTTCGGCAGAGGCACTTTTACGATTGCGTACAGAAGAGCTTGGTGATCTTACTCCGGATGAATTTATTCCGCTTGCAGAGAAAAATGGACTTGCTTTGCAAATAGGAAATTTTGTTTTTAAAGAAGTCTGCAAGTTTATTGCCGATAACAGGCTTTGGGAAAAAGGCATAGAAAACATACATGTAAATCTTTCTGTAATTCAATGCCTGCAGGAAAAGCTTTATGAATTATTATTCGACATAATGGATCAATATAAGCTTGATTATAAATATGTTGATCTTGATGTTTCTGAAACCACAACAATTCTTGCAAATGAAACTTTATTAAGAAATATGAATGTTATGATTAATAAAGGAATGAGTTTTTCTCTCGATAATTATGGCACAGGACTTTCAAATACAAATACACTTGTAAAATATCCGTTTAGTTATGTAAAGCTTGATAAAACTCTTGTGCGTGCTGCAGTTAATGATGATAAAGCTCGTATTATTCTGCACAAAACAGTTTCAATGGTTAAAGATCTTAATATGAGAGTTGTTGCCGAAGGTGTAGAGGATATGGGAGAGTACGACATGGTAGTTTACCTTGGATGCAATTACATTCAGGGCTTTATGTTCTCAAATCCTCTTTCAGCTGAAGATTATTTGAAGTTTGTTTCTAGAACCTGAGCCAGTTCATTTTACATTGAATGTAGAAATTCATATCCGGTTTAATATCATTTGGATCGTTCACATCAAACAGTGTTGATAATCCTGCGGTGAATTTCTGTCCTTGCGAAATTGGAAAATCAATTTCAAAATCAAGTGCAAACTTCTTTTCCATATTGAAATTTAGAGGAAGAGATTTTTCTTGAACAGGAGTAGTTCCATCTGAGTTCTTACCAAATGAAGCGAGGCCCTGAAGCTTTATATTAGCATCTGCAAGTCCATTAAAAATATCTGGAATGATGTAAGAGTAATTCATGAGGATTTTTCCAGGATACTGACAGTTTTCATATTGACCTGCAAAGTGTGCGCGGCTTAAATATGGAACTGTTGCACTCGGATAATCTGTGTAACGTATAACTGTCGATATTTCCTGGGTTATAGTTTTGTTACCGGTTTTAAATGAAAATTCTCCTTCATATCCAAGATAGATTTTGTTTTCAGTAAAATCATAATTTCCAAGCAACAGGTTTACAATTGAATATTGCATGTAGGAATCGCGTCGTTGATTTATATAACTTGAAAAATCTAAGCCTGTGTGGAAGGATATGTTTTTTGTGAACGGAATATCATCATTTACGGCAAATGCTTTTTCGGACTGCTGATTAAAGATTCCACCTGCATAAAAAAGCGCAGAAAGAATTTTTGTATTCTTCATGTCGCCTCTTGAAATTATTGGGTGTGTATAACCTGCAAGAGCAATATTTGTAAGAGAGAATAAGTCCTCGGTATAATTCGGAAGTCCGACGAGTGAAGTATTTCTGCCAACATACAAATCAAGTGTTCCGGTTCCAACAGGGGCTTCAAAAATAAAATCGCCCGTGAAGTTTTTAATCTTCGGGTAATAGAATGCATCGAGCATTAAAAGGCCCTGCTTCATTTGTAAACGCGAGGTTTGTCCTAAGAAGAAGGCTCCAATACCCAGATAAGTATTGTCTTTATCTGAAACAATTGATGGAAGAGGTGAATACAAAAGCGGGTTAATGCTTCCAAAGAAACGTTTTTCGTTTTTGAGTTCAGTTACAGCAGGCTCAAGGTTTTCAAGTTTATCAAGCGCTTCCTGTGAACGATGCTGCACTTCGTCTTTGTTGTTTTTATTTTTACCAAAAGATTTCTTTTTGCTGTCATTTTCGGTTTCGGGTTCTGATGTGGTTTCTGTTGCTTTTCTGGCATCGGTCATTACTGCAATCGGATCAAAATCCGGATAGTCATCTTCAAGCTCTCGGAAGGTCATGATTTGCCCAGCCGGAGACGGACCTTCAAAATCTGGAACAACTTTCCATTCTTCAACTGGCTTTATTTTTATAACATTTCCTGTAGAAGCATAAGACAGGTAGAAAACGCCTATGTCATTTTTATAAGCCCAGAGAGCTGCAATAGGATCAGAAACTGCCGGTGTGTAGGTGAAGGTTGTTCCGTCTGAATTTGGAGTAACAGTGAATACTTCAAGTCGGCCGCGGTCGTTACTGCAGAAGTTCAGGCTGCCGTCTTTATTGAATGAAGGAGCAGAAGGGTCAGTAATAAAATCATAATCTGTGTTGTTTACGATTTTATATTCTTTGGTAGTCATATCTGCAAGAGCAATACAGGCACGGTCATCTTTTAAAAGCATAAAGGCAAGGAGTGAACCGTCTGAGTTTAATGCAGGCTGGCAAAAACTGTAGCGTTCGTCTTCAAGAAAAACAGATTTGTCACCAGTTTCTGTGTCAATCTGAACAAGGCGCATTTTAAGGCCGGACTGTTCTACTGCAATAAGTGTTTTTCCATCGCGGCTTACAGTTGGCTGGAAGTATGAACTTTCGTCTGTTGTAAACTTTGTGATGTCTGTTTCACTTGTCCATTTATAAAGGCTGTAGCGAGTTTCGTAGCCCGGGTTTCGGTCTAAGCGCTGGTCGGCTGCAGAAAAATAAACTGTTTTGTTTTCGTCTGCGGTGATTGAGCGGCTGTCGTGGAAGTCGGCTTTGAAAAGAATAGTTTCTTTTGGTGTAAAACTTTCGTCGTCGTAATAACGGGTTCCGTCTTTTTGTGTCGGGTCAAGAAGCACAGCAGCTGTTCCGTTTGATAAAGTATCGGTAAGTGCAATCATAGAACCGTCATCAAAAATAATTGCAGGCTGGCAGTAGTTTGAGTTTACATCGTTAGGTGAAATAATTTTTCCTTCCGGGATTTTTCTCTCGTCAGCATATTTTTTCTGGAGTGCAATTTTTACTTCGCGGTAAATATCCTGTGGAGTTTTTCCAGTTACAAGCTTTACGCTTTCTTCCCAGGTGCGTCCGTCTATTCTGTTTCGCTCGATATCTGCAAGCGCCTGAATTCCGTTGCGGTCTACAATGCTTCTCATAATAAGATAGCCCATTACGTAGATCTGTCCATATGGAGGTTCCTGTTCTGTTCCAATAAGGCGGTATGGAATTAAGTTGTTATCAAGGGTTGGTGCTTTGAAGTCGAGCTCAAAGTATGGGCTTCTACCACGGCCCCCGTTTGTTAATTCTGTTTCTAAAACTGTTGTAAGACCTTCGAGTGCCCAGCCAGGTATGTTGGAATAATCCATACCTCTGATTGCTTCTCCGAACAGCTTTGAAGTAAGGTATGATTTGTCTTCAAAGGTGATATTTGCAATGTGTATTAATTCATGAGTAAAGAATAGTTTCATCCAGTCGTCGCGGTTACCAAAATAGCTGTCGATTATTGGTGCATCGAACATAACGATTTCTGGTGGTGTAAAATAAGTATACGCATTTACAACGTTCAAACGACTGAACACATAAACATTTGTTTTTTCCTGTGGCATAGAATAGATTTTAGCAATTTTTTCCCAGGCTTCGTCGGCAAACGAGACATAAGCTTTTGCAGCTTCTTCGCTGGCTGCTTCATATATAAAACGGAAATGTGTAGTTTCTGCCTGCTTCCAGCCTTTAAATTTTACATAGTCGTTGGCAAAGGCGGTAGTAGTAAATAAAACAATAACGGCAGCAAAAATACTTTTGAGGATTTTGATTTTCATGAGACTTCTCCTGAGAAAGGCCGCTAGCGGCCGTTGATTAATTGGAAAGCGTTAAAAAAATTGCGAAAGCAATTTTTAGCTTATCCTTATCTATAATAAACAACCATATATATATAATGGTTACATTTCTTAAAAATATGCAATCATATATTGCCCGCTGGCAGAGAAGCCAATTCGTTCATAAAGCTGGTGTGCCGGATTATTTTTTTCTTTTACAAAAAGACTAAGCTTGCGGCCGGTTTTAAGCACTCGCTGGCAGATTGTATAAACCAGATGCCAGGCATAATAATTTTTGCGGTAAAGAGGATGTGTATAAACTCCGCCAAGTTGAACATAATTAAAGCCGATTGCATTTGTGTTAGCTTTGGCAACTATTTCACCGTCGGAATAAAGTGCAAAACAAAGCTGGTCTTTTAAGATTGTTTTAAGTTGGGCGCCGGCTTCCAGATCGGTTACCTGTTTTCCTTGCGGGGCTACTTCTTTTGCCATATACATTTTTTGCAGTGGCAACAAAAGTTCTGTATCGTTATCCGGATCTGTACAGCGTTTTATTTCGTCATCGCAGCTAAGAACTTCTGGGGGAGGCATGGGCTGAGCTTGTAGTGTCATTATATTGTAATGATTTGTCTGGTATGGTGTACGGTTCATGCATTGCAGAGCCTGAAGGATTATGTTTCCGGCGGTGGCTTCTCCGTTAAGGCATGAAACAGTTTTGTCTTTAAGAAATACAGTTAGGGCAGGAAGAAGGTCTGGCAAGTTTGTAGCGTCAGGTATGCAATAGAGAAGGGTTTTGTCCAGGTAGAGGATGCCTTTTATGAGAGGCCCTTCGACAGGCTCAGGGACCGCGGATGTAATCACATAAATATTTTCTTTTTTTCTTCTTCTTACCTTTGAACAAAGTGTAACGCACGTGATTTCCCAGGGAATAAGAAATTCCTGTAGTTGGGAAAAATCGCTGTCTGTTGCCTCACTGATTGTCATGGAGATATTGTAACATATTTTAAAAAAAATGTTGACAATTTCGTTGTATTACTGTATTATACACTTAATACAGTAATACGGAGGTTATATGGAATATCAATTTACTAGTGATAAGCCAATTTATCTTCAGCTGATGGATGTTTTCAAAGTAGCAATTGTTTCTGGTGAACTTCCAAAAGGAGAACGCCTTGAGTCGGTAAGAGATCTGGCAATTGTTGCAAAGGTCAATCCAAATACAATGCAGAAGGCCTTGGCTGAATTGGAACGAATAGGACTGGTACGTACAGAACGAACTTCTGGACGCTTTATTACAGATGATGAGGAATTAATTCTTTCTATGAAAAAAGAACTTGCAGAAAAGGAAATTAAAGCTTTCCTTGAAAAAATGAAGCAGATGGGTCTTAGCAAAGACACAGTAATCAAAATGATTTCGGAATTATAATTCGGAGGTAGACTAATGGAATCAATTCTTGAGTTTAAGAACATAACAAAAAAGTACGGCAAAAAAACTGCCTTAGATGATATTTCTCTGAGCATTCCACGCGGTTCAATTGTAGGTCTGCTTGGTCCAAATGGCAGCGGTAAAACAACACTATTAAAGCTTGCAACAGGACTTCTTCAGCCAACAAAAGGCGAAGTTCTTGCCTGTGGTTTTAAACCTGGAGCAGAATCAAAGGATTTAGTTGCTTATCAGTCAGATAAGGTTTATTTGAACGACTGGATGAACGTAAATGATCTTATGAATATGCTTGGTGATTTTTACACAAACTTCAATAAAGACAAGGCACTCGACATGCTCAAGAACCTGAACATAAATCCTTCCGACAAGCTTAAGGAAATGTCAAAGGGAACAAAAGAAAAGGTTCAGCTTATAACAACAATGTGCCGCGACGTTGAACTCTACCTGCTCGACGAACCAATTGGTGGTGTAGACCCTGCAGCCCGAGACTACATTTTGAACACAATCATTTCAAACTATCAGGAAAACGCAACTGTAATTATTTCTACACACTTGATTGCAGATGTAGAACCAGTTTTGAATCACATTCTGTTTTTGAAAGAGGGACGCATTGTGCGCCAGGGCGATGTAGACGATATCCGCGAAGAAACAGGCAAATCAATTGATGCACTGTTTAGAGAGGAGTTTAGATGTTAGATTGTCGGGTCAAGCCCGACAATGACAAATGTGTCATTCCCGTGCTTGACACGGGAATCTATATAATTATAAGGAGATACAAAATGAGAAATCCATTTCCAAAAATTGGTAAAGTAATTAAATATGATTTGAAGCATTCATCAAAGAAGCTGCTTCCGCTTTACGGAGTACTTCTGGCACTGGGACTGCTTGCAGGTTTATTCATTTCGCCAAATCAGAGAGATGCTTTTTACGGTGACAGTTCTATGAGTTACACAATGGGCTCAAGAGACTTTATAACAGTTTCACTTTTTGTTGCCTATGGAGTTGTTTCTATTGTTGCATTTGTTATGACAATTGTTGCAATCGCCCGTCGCTTTAAACAGAGCATGCTCGAAGAAGAAGCATACATGAACCTTTCTCTTCCTGTAACAATGGGTGAACACCTTTGGGGAAAATTCATTACAGGCTTTATCTGGATGTTTGCCTGCTGCATTGTAACTTTTGTTTCAGAATTGTTCTGTTTAATAAGATTGGATCTGCCAAAAATCTTAAGGATGGTTTTTGAAGAGCTTCCATCTATAAGTGCCGAGCTTGCACAATATAATCTTTCAATTGCAAAAGTTTTCTGGCTTGGTGTTATGCTTTCAGTGGCATTTACCTGTTTTATTATCACCCTGATTTTTGTAGTAAACAGCTTTGGGCTTGTAATAAAGAGTCGTCGTAGCTTCTGGAAGGTTTTGATTATCGTAGGTTTGTTCTACATTGACGGTTGGATTTTCCGCCTTGTTCCAGGTTACGATGCAGCCATCATGACAAATGCTGCAGCAGGCAATGCCGCCATAAAGAGCCTGACAATCTTCTCGCTCCTTCTGGTAATTATTTCTGCTGTATACTTTGCAGTAACACAGTATATGTTTACTAAAAAGTTGAATCTGGATTAAAGAATATCCAAAAGCCCTTCAATTATGCTGCTGCTTGCCCACGGCATAAGGGCAAACCATGTTGAGGCCAGGCGACCGTCGTTGTATTTTTCTACAACAAGTCCCTGGCTGTAACAGAACCGTTCAGACATCCATCCTATTTTTCCGTAACCATATTCACCATCACAAAGATTATAAGTCTGGCAGCCCCAAAGAATTGTATCTTCAAGTCGCTGCTGTACATAAGCTTTTGCTTCAGGATTATCAGTGTGTTCAATAAAATATTTCATTTCGCCTGCAACAGAAGAAGACATTGGATGAATATGCGGATTACATACAGAGGTTATGCTTCCTCCGCAAGAGCTCCAGTTAATTTCGCTTAGAGGAGGAACTTCTATGCGGCCATTGTAGCAGAACTTGTAAGTGAACTCCTGATAAAGTGCTGCTTCAAGGTAATCAAGATAAACTTTTTTTGCTGTGATTTTGTGCAAGCATTTTGCGGCTCTCATAAAGGCAAGTATTCCTTCGTTGTCGGGAGCTTTATCTGTATCAAGCGGGCTACCATAACATTCAAGCTGTGCTACAAAAGTTTCATAATAATGTTTAATTGATTTTTCAAGCTCGGGAAGCGTGTCGTGATCTTTAGTTACAAGTGCAAACATACAACTGGCAGCCAGTGCCCAGCAACTTCCAAGAGAATCGTATTCAAGACCAGTTCCATCCTTTTGTGAAAAACTAAAAGGATATTCCCCCACACGATTTCGTTCTCGTTCAAAGCTTGCAATTACAGTTTTTGAAAACTCAAGCCAGTCTTTATGTACTGTGCCATTTTGTTTTTCAAATTGATATGCATTTAAAAGATAATAAATAAACTGTCCGTCAAGATAAGCAGAATGACCACCGTTATGCATTCCGTCATACCACCAGCCGCGGCAAGTCCATTTATCGTTATTAAAGCTTTCGTAGGGAAGTGAAGAATTTTTATTTAAGGAATTATCTACGATGTTTTGAATGCAAGTTAAAGCCTGTTCCCGCATTTTTGGATTTTTCAAAAGTGTGGAGGCCTTTAATTGTAGATACGCAACAACAATTCCGTTTGTCCACGAGATTGAAGGAATTACATTGTAAGAAAATTTTTCTTGACCATTAGAATCAAATCCGTTCTCGCGGACAAATCCCGAGTAACAGTTTTGAGCCGGCAGCCAGGCATAATCACAAATTGCAAGAGATAAATCTTTTATTGCATCAAAGACTGGTGAACATTTACGTGGCGACTCGTGATAAGCTTCATAAACATTTTTGATTGCTTTATGAATTTCAAGTGGTGAAGTTGCAGCATAATCATAAACAAAAAATTCCTGTTCAATTTTTTGATGTGGTTTGAGAGAAAAATAATTGCCCGAAGTCTGGCGTGGCAAAATCATATGCGACTGAACAAAAAGCCATGGTGCATTTTCATAACCAAAAGTATAGCCAACTGATTTACGTTCGGCATTACAACAAAATCCTCCATACTGAATAAAATCTTTTTCGATGTAATAAGGCTTTGTGTGAAAGCCAAGGATTTTTGGTGTGTCGCCTTTTATAAACATAAAGGAACAGGGATGAGAAAGTCTGTCACTTCGAACCATGTAAAAGGATGAAAGCGGACAGTCTAGATCAGAAGGCGCAGTTACAGAAGCCCGAAGTCGCGGAAACTTACAGTCAACCTTCCAGGGTTTATTACCACAGTTTGTTCCATACATGAAGCCCGGGAGGTAAAAGGAAATGTCGTCGGAACTAACTGAGGGGATGGAGTCGGCAGTAAGCTCCAGCCTTATAATTCCTTCAAAAGTTTTTTCGGAGTTGTTCTGAATGGAAACTACCAATTGGTAGGGAGAATTGGCCGAGCCGTCACCTTCGAGTTTTTTCTCGGAATATGAAAGGCCATATGAATCTGGAGAATTATACAAATCAGATTTTTTGGTGACAAGTTCAGTGTGCCGTTCTTTTGAAATTGCCGTCAGGTTAAAATAATTGGACATAATATAATCTTATCATAAGTTGTATGAAATTGTTAGAAAAAATATATTCAGGAAGTGAATGATTCTATATAATATAATGGTTTTGGCGATGGGAATTTTTTATAAGTTCTTCAAGATCATCGGAATATAAGAAGCATCTATCACACTAAAGGCAAAATGCTTTTTACCTAAATCTTTTAAGGAAGCACCTATATGATACATTATTGTTTGATCAATAATCAAAAATCTGTCGTGTGCTTTTGTTGTGAAGTTTAGTGTAAGTGTCGGATACTGCGCATTGAAAGCCTGAACATCCTGGGCAGTCAGTTTTGTTTTGGGGTCGGTGTAAATTATTACATTGACACCTTTCTGCTTTTTGGCTAAACGCTGCAAAACAGACAAATCTACATAGTTATCTATGAGGATAATTTCTTTCGTTGCCTGGGCCATAAAAGTTTCGAACTTGGCGTAGGCATCAAAAACTTGGCCTTGGAAGTAGATTCCCTGTTCGTCTTTTACGTTGTATTTATCCATTAAGGAAAATAATTCATCTAATTTTTTATCAGTTTCTTTTTGATGAATATCACTTTCTAACTGATGTTTTTCTATGAATTCGAGCCTTTGAAAAAGCTGGGCATTTGATGTTAGAAAGTGTCTCATTTCAACAAACACTGTCATTATTTGAATACTTGCTTTTATTGCTGTTTCACTCTTTAACACGGCAGACAACATAGCGACCCCTTGTTCTGTAAAAACAAACGGGAGTTTTCTTGTACCACCTTCTTGCCCAGAAAATATATTATTTGGTGTATTCCGTGAAGTCGCAATTTGCGACTTCACGGAATTATTTGGTGAAGTCACAAATTGTGACATCACGGGATTTAGATTTTTTAGATTCTCTACTTCTTCACGTGTAAGCTGAAAGCAAAACTGTTCAGGGAATCGTTCAATATTACGTTTTACCTGTTCGTTTAAGCGTTTTGTCTCAACCCCATAAAGTTCCGCAAGATCTCTATCCAGCATAACCTGTTGCCCGCGAATAAAATGAATCTTTGAACGAATAGAGTCTTCTTCTAGAATTGAAATTTCTTTTTCCATACCATGCCTCCAGGAGTTTTTTGAGATTCAGCGCCAGTCCAACACCAGGCCTGAATTATGGTAAAGAAAAAATAGAAAGATATTAAAAATAAACGCTGCTATAACCCCACATACTAAAAAACGCTGATAATTGTTGGATATGACCTTCTGTGCGGTGGCTTTACGATTTTAATATAATGGGTTTTTGAAAGAAAGACAATGTTAAACTTTTAAATATTCTCTTCGGGTTTTAGGGCAGAGCCCTAGGAGAAGGGGGTGTGGTGAAGACAGTTTACTGGCTGAACCTAGAGGTAAGGTGCGCTTCGCTATCGAGTTTTGTTTCCAATTAAGAAAGATTGGAAAACAAAACTCGCTTTCCCCCTTTTTTTGCTTATTTCTTTGCGAAGTAATATTTATATTTGTTATCACTTGAAATAGCAATATAACGTGTTTTGTCTTCGTTTGTTGTAACAGAATAATAACTTGAATTTTTGAGACGACTACGAATCCAGGTTAGTTCACTTTCGTAGGTGTAAACATTATCGAAGATTTTAAGTGTGTTTCCTTGCCAGGTTTCATTAGGATGAGTTGCGTGTTCTTGGTTCAGAAAATTTATATACGCAGTTTTATTTTCATCACTAAATACTTCTTCTAGTTTTAAAGTCCCTGAGGTTGTCGTAATATTATTATTTGAGAAAGAAAAGTTTTGTACCAATACTTCTTTAGAAGATTCAGTATAATAAATTAGATTATTGGTAATAGTAAAAGAATGTTGTCTTCTTCCTTCGTTGCCAATATATTTAAACACCCAATTACCATTAGAAAGTTCAACATCATCAGCAGGTATTGTAGCGTCTTCTTCATCAAAAAGCGGAGTGGCATTGGAACTAGTATCAAGAGAAGGGGCATCAGAATTTGAAGAACAGGCGATTAGCATACCTGCTGCAATTACTACTAGAAATGCAACCAGAAGGGTTTTAATTTTTTCATAAAAGATTCTCCTTTGATTCGAAAAGTTTCTTCTATTATATTCCCCCAATGAATGTCTGTCAAACTTAAAAAAAGTGCAAATCTTTGAAGGTTCTGATAAGCATTTTACTTTGAGTGGCGACAAGGTCGCCTTTGAGGACAGTCATGAGCAGATATCATAATGTTATCCCACAGAATGAGCTTTTCAGGGAATTCTGTGGGAATTTTTTATGTATCTTTTTTGTATGTCAGGGCTTGTTTTCCCACAAAAATGGCAATTTTAATGATTTTGTGGGAAATTCTTCACGATATTTTTAGCACAATCGAAGAATTTTTCCCACAGAACTTGGATTTTTAGTATTTTTGTGGGAGATTTTGTAATCTGTCCCTGCTCTAGGATTGGATTTTTCCCACAAAAAATGCATTTTTGTTGATTTTGTGGGAAAAAAGATTTCTAGTGGCCCTTCGACAGGCTCAGGGACCGCACAGTCAAGTACAGGGACCCCATTGTCAACCACAGGGACCGAAGTCACGCACAGGGACCTCAATCAAGCTCAGGGATCGCAGTCAAGCACAAGGACCGAAGTCACGCACAGGGACCTCAATCAAGCTCAGGGTCCGCAGATTATCCTAATTCCTAAACGAATGAATCGGAGCAGGAATCTTGCCGCCACGGTTGATGAAATCGGCACATCCAAACTTGCTTACAGGCATTACAGGGCAGCCTCCAAGAAGGCCTCCAAACTCTACCCAGTCGCCGGCTTTTTTGCCAGGAGCTGGAATTAAGCGGCATGCGGTTGTTTTGTTGTTTACCATACCAATTGCAAATTCGTCGGCAAGGATTCCTGAAATTGTTGTAGCCGGTGTGTCTCCCGGTATGGCAATCATATCAAGACCTACAGAGCACACGGTTGTCATCGCTTCAAGCTTTTCAAGACAGATTGAACCCTGCTTTACGGCGTTTATCATACCTTCGTCTTCGGAAACCGGGATAAAGGCACCGCTTAAACCGCCTACGTTTGTACTGGCCATTACACCGCCTTTTTTTACCATGTCAGTGAGCATTGCAAGAGCGGCAGTTGTTCCAGGGGCACCGCAGCCTTCTATACCAATTTCTTCAAGAATGCGGGCAACAGAGTCACCAACAGCAGGAGTTGGAGCCAAAGACAAATCAAGAATACCAAAGTTTGTATCAAGGCGTTTTGCGGCTTCCGAGCCAACCAGCTGACCCATTCTTGTAATCTTAAATGCCATCTTTTTAATACCGTCGGCAAGTACATTTATAGGCTGACCTTTGTATTCGCGAGCTGCTGCCAAAATTACACCAGGACCAGAAACTCCAACATTAATTACAGAGTCCCCTTCACCAGGACCGTGGAAAGCTCCTGCCATAAAAGGATTATCTTCTGGGGCATTACAGAATACAACAAGCTTTGCACAACCATTTACATCGCAGGACTTTGAACGCTCTGCGGTTTTACAGATAATTTCTCCCATGAGCTTTACGGCATCCATGTTGATTCCGTTTTTTGTAGTTCCAACGTTTACAGAAGAACACACACAGTTTGTAACACTCAAAGCTTCCGGAATAGATTCAATCAAAATGCGGTCGGCAGGAGTAATTCCTTTTTGAACCAGGGCACTGAAGCCTCCCAGAAAGTTTACTCCAAGGTCGGCAGCGGCGCGGTCCAAAGTCTTACAGTAATCAACATACGAAGTGGCATTACTGGCACCTGCTACAAGTGCAATCGGGGTAACAGAAATGCGTTTATTAATAATAGGAACACCAAATTCCTTTTCAATATCCTGACCAACTTTTACAAGGTTGCCTGCCTTTTTCATAATTTTGTCGTAGATTTTATCGCATGCGCGCTTGGCATCAGAGTCGGCACAATCCAAAAGTGAAATACCCATAGTAATACAGCGGATATCCAGCTTCTGGCGCATGAACATATTTACAGTTTCTTGAATTTCAACTGGTGAAAAAAGCATAGTTTAAGGTCTCCTGTTTTTAAGTAAGACCATTTTAGTATAAAAATAGGGGATAGGGAATAGTAAATAGTAAATAGTGTGGGGGAAAGTCTTCCCCCTCGCCGCACTGCGTTGCGGCTACCCCCTTCGCCTAGAGGGCTCGCCGCCCCCTAAAACCCCTGCTATTCCTTTTCAAACAAATCTATCTGCTTACCAATTTCTTCAATAGAGGTTTCTACAGTTTTAGAAACTCCGGCAAGAGAAAGACCTGCTTCCTGCATTTTGTCGGCACTCAAGCCCATTTCGTCCATACTCTGGCCCATTACCTTTGTTTCGTTTTGCAAGACAGCAACATCATCAATGATTGCCTGGCTGGCGGTTGTAATTTCTTTCGAAGCATCTTGTACCTGTTGAGTACTTCCGTTCATTTCGTTGAGAGCTCCAAGAATCTGAGTAGAACCCTGCTGCTGTTCTGTCATGGCGGCTTTTATCTGCTGAACAAGCATATCTGTATCTTGGATTTCTTTTGAAAGATTTGCATAATCCTGAACACCGCTTTGTGTAGCCTGAACAACAGTGTTAATTGCAGCCTGAATGCTCTTAAGCTGTGCACCAATAGTTTTTGATTGAGTAGAAGAGGTTTCACTAAGCTTACGGATTTCATCGGCGACAACAGCAAATCCTTGTCCTGCATCTCCTGCGTGTGCCGCTTCAATTGCAGCGTTCATTGCAAGAAGGTTTGTCTGACCAGCAATACTTGCAATAACCTTGTTAGCTTCACTTAACAGCTTCGATTGATTTTCAATTTCAATAATCTGTTTCTGAAGCTCGTTCTGTGTCTGTACGCCGTTTTGAGCAGTTTGATCAAGAACACCAAAGGAATGAGCCATTTTGTCTACAGACTTATCTACTTCGTTTATGTTTCCAACCATTTGTTCAACTGCAGTAGAAGCACCTTGAACAGCTTTAACTTGTGTTTGTACTAATTCTTCAAGCTGATGAATCATATCAAGAATCTTAGAAATGCTTTGAGCACTTTGCGATACACTGTTTGTTTGATTCTTAAGATTCATGCCTGTATTACTTATACTTGCTCCAATCTGAACAATAGATGACATAAGATCTTCTATTGTGCCACTAAGCTTTCCACCTGCTTCATTAAGCGAAACCCTGGATTCTTTCATGCTGTTTATATTTGCTTCCAGACGTTCTGTAACAAGATTAAAGCCATTTGCAAGAAGAGATGCTTCCTTTGTAATATAGTCAGGGTAGCGTTCAGAATAATCGCCCATAGCCATAAGTTCACAACCAGAGGCAATAACCTTAAAGCTTCGTGAAACTCGTGTAGAGAGAATAAGGAAAACAATAATCATGATTATAGCAATGACCGCAAGCCCCCAGATTGTATACATAAAGAGTTTTTTATATTCGCCGGAAAAATCTTCACTTGGACCTTCTACGACAATAAACCATTCGGTGTTTTCAATAGGGCATACACCAAAAAACGAGGAGCCTTCAGTAAAGGCTTTGGCTTGACCATCCAAATATTCATCTCTTGTAAATTTACCAAATTGAAATTCATCAAAATAATTTACGTTCATAATTTTTGAGGAATCGTCGTTTGTAAGATAAAGGCCCTCTTTTGTAATAATATGAATTTTACTGTTTGCAGAAAGTCTGATATTTTTAACTGACTCACTCAAAGCATCAAGAACAATATCTGCAGCAGCAATACCTATAAGGCTTCCGTTTTTATCAAGAACACGATAACTCAAGGTGATATTTAACAAGCCGGTATTTGCATCTACATAAGGTTCTGTGTAACAAACTTTAGTCTGATCTCTTACGGCATTCTGATGCCATAATCGCGACTGCATATCAAAATCATCAGGAGGCATCCAGCCTATGCTTGTAAAAAGAGCGCCACCTTCCCAAATGTTTTCATAAGTAGCGTAATAAAGCATGGTGTTATCAATCATATTTTTACCCATGCCGGTTACAATGTCTCCGATTTTTTCTCTAGGTTCAAGATAAGTAATAGCATCTGAAAGACTTATAACAAGGTCATTATATTCACCAAGGACACCAATTACTTCTTTATTCAAGGTTTCCATTGTCTGATTTACAGAATTTACAGTTGTTGTTGCAACAATTTTGTTCATTACAAATCTAAAGCAAAAAATTAAAAAAGCGGTAATGATAACCATTGAGCCGATTGTACCAACTAAAAGCTCTGTCCTTAATGAGATTTTCTTTGATGTCATAATAAACTCCTGGAATCCGATATCTGAAATAAAAATATCTGATTCTATAAATAGAATTATAGCATGAGAATTTTGATGAGTCTACTTTTAAAATTTTATTTGTGATTAAGAGTGGATTGCAGTGTCGCTTTGCTCTTCGCAATGACGATTTTTGATTGAATAAATACAGCCACAATATTCCTGGCGGTACAGTCCGTATTCTGCACTAAGTTCAAGGCTTCGTTTAAAACCGTTTTTCTTTTTGAAATCAGAGGGCAGCCAGCGTGGTTTTGTTTGTGACCCTTCGGATTCTTCGCTAAGCCTCATCCCAATCTCATTAATCATATCTGCATCTTTAAACGGGCTGATTGACAGGGTGGTGCAAAAATAGTCAAATTGGTTTGCACAGGCATAGTCGTAGGTGTATTGCAAACGCAATTCGTAGCAGCGGTGGCAACGTTCTCCACGTTCAGGTTCATTTGCGAGTTCAGGATTTTCGCGGGTTCCAACTGTCTTGTAAAAATCTTCAGGGTTATAGGGTGCCTGAATAACGCGTACATTTTCTGCCGGCACAAAATTTGTATAAAAGTTCAAAAGCTCCTGTAATCTTCGTTTATATTCCTGCTCAGGATAAATGTTAGGATTATAAAACAGAACAGTAATCTCAAAATGCTTACATAAATATTCAAGTACATAGGAAGAACAGGGACC
Organism: Treponema sp.; assembly: GCA_017617145.1. The sequence continues at coordinate 21,409 of JAFZWX010000172.1, forward strand.
ACAGCAGGCGTGTAGCAATAAGGAAGGTTTCTTCTGAGTTGTACAGATTTTTTCTAATAAAGCATCTAATTGGTTTTGATAGTTTGTTTTTTTATTTGTCATCATCAGCTTTAAAACCTGGGACACCTTTTTGCAACGCATCATCTACACAGGCAATAAACGCAATGCTTGCAAGTTCTTCCCCTTTAATTGCGGGTACAACAGAAGTATTATTCAAAATCATGTCATCAAGAATAGGAGAAACTTTTTTTCCCTGCAGACCTTCATTTTCAATAATATCAATTTTTGTGAGTTTTCCATTTTCTACGGTTACATCAAGTTGAACATGAATAAACTGTGTATAAACTTTTCCTCTATAAGTACCATCTTGCACATCTTCGACCTGAATGTTGTAGAATGGGAGTTTTGCGGCCTGCTTATAATAATTTCTTGTTCTTCGCTGCATATATAGTATGAACGAAAGAATTACACAGATAATTATGAGGATAGTTCTTGTTGTTTTAGAGTCAAACTTAAACTTGTTTTTCATTACACTAGTTTAGTCTTCAAGCGGAGTGTAAACTGTGTCGTTGCTGTAAATTGTTTTTGTTTTTGTAATAAGCTTACTTTCTTTTACAGTAACTTCAAAGCTTCCTTTTGCATAATAGTATCGGGTTGAAGAAAAAGCTGTATTAAGATTTTCTGCAGTTGTTTTAAGATCCTTTGCATTGGCCATAAGATCATAACCATCAATAAGTTTGTCTGCATCCTTTAACAAATCAAAAGTTATTGTTGCAACAGGTGTACCTTCCGCAGCTCCTTCTGTTGGTTTACGTCCAGAAAAGAAGTCAAGCTTTATTTCGGCAGCTTTGATATTTTTTGAATCGACATCAGGCAAAAGAGCGTTTTTATCAATTTCAAATTTCACAAGTCTTTGAGATCCGGAAGCAATCAGAACTAATTTTGGAGAAAAATTCTCGTCATCAATTTCTTGAAGTTCTCCCTTTTTAGAGGCACAGCCTGAAAATATTCCTGTCAGTAAAAGAACAGCTGCGCAAATAAAACTGAATTTTGTTTTCATAAAAACCTCTTAAAATAATCAGGTACTATTATTTTATCACGCAAAATAGGATATTTCAACAATTATGGCGATGTATAGTTGTGTAACTGTTAATCAAAAATAACGGACTATTATTCCACCAGAAACAATGTTCCTGCGGCCGTATCTTCAAGGAGTCCTGTGAGGGCGTTTTCTTTTTTGCCGTTAGCCAGCAGGAGTTCTATTCCATATTTAGTAACTTTTTCTGCTGCCTGGATTTTTGTTTCTACGCCGCCGGTACCAAAAGAGCTTGTGCCGCCAATTTTAATTTTCTCACGTAATTCCGGGATAGAAGAAACTGTTTCAATAAACTGGGCATTTTTGTTTGTTTTTGGATTGTCTGTAAAAATACCGTTTTCGTCGCCAAAAAGAATGAGCAGATCGGCAGACCATAAAATTGCTGTAAGGGCGCTCAAGTTGTCGTTATCGCCTATTTTAATTTCGTCATAACTTACGCTGTCGTTTTCGTTTATAATAGGAACTACACCTTCGTCAATAAGTGTAAAAAGAGTGTTGCGGATATTCAGGCTGCGGTGTTCGTTTTCAAAATCATCTTTGGTAAGAAGCAGCTGGCCAATATGAAGCTCCTGTGCCTGAAAAGCCTTTCGCCACTGGTGCATAAGTTCAACCTGCCCGATAGAGCACAAGGCTTGGCGGTAATGAACATCCTTTTTGCGGGCCCATTCCTTCAAAGTAGAAACCCCTGCAACCTGTGCTCCCGAAGAAACCAGGATTATTTGTTTTCCCTGTTTAATAAGAGCCGCACACTGCTGGGCAAAACTCATCATAAAATCAAGGTTGGTTGTTCCGTCTGATTTTGCGAGTGTGTTGCTGCCTATCTTGATTACTATTTTACGGGCATTTTTTAAGCTTTCTGATATTTTACTCATCTTATCTGTCCTTCACCGTCAATTAAATATTTTGTTGTTGTAAGCACTTTGATTCCCATTGGGCCGCGGGCGTGGAGCTTCTGGGTGCTTATGCCAAGCTCTGCTCCAAAGCCGAATTCTCCACCGTCGGTAAAGCGGGTGCTTGCATTTACATAAACACAGGCAGCATCTATCATTGACTGGAACAGTTTTGTGTTTGCGCGGCTTTGAGAAATTATGCTTTCGCTGTGCTTTGTGTTGTGTGTATTTATATATTCAATTGCTTCTTCAATAGAATCAACTGTTTTTATGCAGCATTCGTAGTCCAAGTATTCAGTGCCAAAATCTTCGTTTGTTGCCTGGAACAATGGGGTCCCTGAGGCTCTCGAAGGGCCCTCTAAGATAGCATACGCCCTTTCATCTACATGCAGTTTTACCCGGCCTGCAAAAGTTTTTTCGAGCATTGGAAGGAACTTCGCAGCAACTGCACTGTGAACCACAATACATTCAATTGCATTGCAGACACTTGGGCGCTGGATTTTTGCATTTTCGGCAATACGGCAGGCCATTTCCAAATCGGCAGATTCATCAATAAACAGGTGACAAACACCGCTTCCAGTTTCAATTACAGGAACCCGGGCGTTGCGAACAACATTTTCAATCAGTTTTTTACCGCCTCGTGGAAGACAAACATCAATCATTCCAACTGCATTCAAAATCTGGTCTACATCGCTGTGGTCGTGTTCGTGAACTTCTACAAGTTCAAGGGCTTGTGGAACACCGCCTTCAACACCGGCAAGTGCTTCTTTAATCACACGGACAATCTCAACATTTGATTTATATGAAGATGATGACCCGCGCAGCAAAATTGCGTTTCCACTTTTATATGCAAGACTGAATGCATCTACAGTAACATTCGGGCGGTTTTCGTAAATAAGTGCAACAACACCAAGAGGTACGCGTACCTGACGGATTATCATTCCATTAGGACTTTTCCAACCGGCAACCTCTTCGCCTACGGGGTCTGTCTGGCCAATAACTTCACGCAGGCTAGAAATAATTCCTGTTATGCGTTTGTCATCAAGCAAAAGACGGTCAATTACCGATTCAGAAATACCGGCGGCACGGGCAGCATCAACATCGGCTTTATTTGCCGCAATAATAGAAGCACGGTTTTTATCTAAAGCATCGGCAACTGCACTTAGGGCTGCATTTTTCTGGCAGGCATTCTGTAAAGCAAGTTTCTGGCTGGCAGCACGCAGGGATGTGGTTGTTTTTTTAATGTCCATATTTACCTCAAAAAAAAAGACCGGAACAAGTTGCTCCGGTCTGCTAAAATCAAATTATTAGTAATTTGCAAGGAAGTACATTCCAAGCATCATGGCTAACCGGCATTTATCTTCTGACCATTCTGTTGTGGGGGGCAGGTTTGAAACATACC
>JAFZWX010000173.1 GCA_017617145.1 Treponema sp.
ATCGCCGCATCTGAGCGAAAGAACGTCTCTTATTGGCAGATTAATTGTTCCAATTTCTGCCACAATATCCATATCAACAGAAGAAATCTGTCCCTTGATTGTTCCAAGGTACTGTGTTGTAGAACTTCGTCTTACAGAAGAAAACCAGAACTGTGTAGAAAGTTTAGAAACAATTGGTTCAATTGTAAGATAAGGAATACAGAAGTTCATCATTCCTTCTTCATCACCTACTTTGGTGTCGAGTGTTACTAAAACGACCATTTCGGTAGGTGGTACAATCTGTGCAAACTGAGGGTTAGTTTCAATCTGAGCAAAACGAGGACGTAAATCAATTACCTGAGTCCAGGCTTCGCGCATATTTGCAAGAATACGTACAATTACACCTTCCATTACTTCCTGTTCAATATCTGTAAGGTCACGGTTTTTGTTACTTGATGTAGCACCACGACCACCAAACAGACGGTCAATCATACAGAAAGTAATTGCAGGGTCTATTTCAAGAACCGCACTACCCTTAAGCGGATCCATATTTATGATTGCAAGAGTTGTAGGAGTTGGAATAGAACGTATAAATTCCTCATAGGTAAGCTCATCTACAGATGCAACATGTACATGAACAAGTGAACGCAGCTGTGCCGAAAGACTTGTTGTTGTTAAACGCGCAAAGGTCTCATGCATATTTGAGACCGTACGTAACTGTTCCTTAGAGAACTTAGAAGGACGCTTGAAGTCGTATATTTTTATCTTTCGTGTACTATTGACCGGTTTAAACTCATCGGTATCGGTATCGCCCGAACTGATGGCATTTAATAATTGGTCAATCTCGTCCTGTGACAGAACCTCGTTCATTCACACTCCACCTTTTTTAATTTTGCTCAATTACATCCAATTGATCAAAACTTATATCTCGGATTTTAGAGCTGGAAAGAACTTTATCGTTAATTCCATTTCTAATTTCCATTTTTAATTTTTCTTCATTATTTGAATTTTTTAATTCTGCGGCAGTTTTACCACGGAAATATTTTCTTAAAAAGTCTTTAAGTTCTACAGAACGCTGAGTAATTTCTGTAGATGTAGCTTTATCATCTTTTTTATAACCAAGATAAACATTTACACGAACAGTTGCAGCATTTTCATCACAGGTTGTTGTCTGAATAACACCAATTGACTTATACCAGTCATAAAGTTCGCGTTGTCCCTGATATTCTTCACTTACATTAGGATTATAAGTATTTTTAGCGCTGTTTTTGTTTACAATTTTTACTGTAACAAAAACTACTACTACAATAACTATAATTGCAGCAACAGCTATGATAATCCATTTTAATAAACCGGAAAAAAGGTTTCCAAGGCCCTTCTTTTTAGCAGGAGCCGCAGCAGCACCGCCGTCGTCAAGGTTCAAATCTTCTTCATCTGCCATATTCCCCTCCATCCTTTACTTTAAAAAATACTAGCATTAAAAATGTCCTTCGTCTAGAATTATTATATCTACACGTCTGTTATAGGCACGACCTTCGGCCGTATCATTTGAAAATTTAGGTCTGGTGTCGGAATAACCGGCAACAGAAAATTTATTTTCATCTACTCCATAATCGGCAAGATAATGCAAAACATTTACTGCTCTTGTCGCAGAAAGCTCCCAATTGCTCGGAAATTTTGAATCTGCAGAAACAGGAGTATTATCTGTATGACCTTCTATTCTAAAACGTCTGTCAGAAACTTCTGAAGAACGGAAAAATTCTGCAAGACGAAGTAAAGTTTCGCGTGTTTCGTTTATATTAAGGTCTGCGCTTCCCTCTTCAAAAAAGTTATCAGAAAGAAGTGTTATTACAAGACCTCGTTCATCGCTTGTAATGGTAATTTTATTTGTTTTAACATCCGGGGCAAAAAGACTAACTGCCTTTTTCTTTGCAAGACCAAGAGATTTTCCTTTTTCCAAAGAAGGTAAAGAGTTTATATTGTTACCAAGGTCAGAAAGACGTCCTGCAGACAGTGACATACCGCCGGAAGTAGATTCGGTTTCCTGCATCTGTAAGCTCTGCGTAATAGTAGCTAACTGCGTAACGTCAACCTCGGAAGGGTTATACAACATTACGAAGAAGCAGAGCATAAGAGTAATCATGTCACCATAGGTACCTTGCCACGCCGTTGACGGTTTCTCAGGTTCCTTTGCTTTCTTTCCCATCTACTTTTTCCTATTAATCCTTAAGAACATCAGCTTCAATAGCTTTTCTTGTTGCAGGATCCAAATATGTAAGAAGTTTCTGTGCCATAATACGAGGGTTTTCACCAGCCTGAATGGCAAGAACTCCTTCAATAATCATTTCTTTTGTGCGCATTTCCTGTTGATTATGCAAAAGAAGTTTATTTGCAAATGGAGAAATGAGCCAGTTTGCCATCATGGAACCGTAAAGTGTTGTAATCAACGCAACGGCCATGTTAGGACCAAGAGAAGATTTATCTTCGAGGTTTCGAAGCATACCAATAAGACCTACTACAGTACCCATCATACCAAAACCAGGAGCAAAACCGGCCCATACGTTTATTACACCAATCCACTCCATATGGCGTGCTTCTGTCTGGTTCATTTCGTTTTCCATGATTGCACGGATAATGTTTCCGTCGGTACCGTCTACTACAAGGCGAAGGCCTGTTTTCATAAAAGGATCATCAAGGTCGTCAAGTCCGTCTTCAAGAGCAAGAATACCTTCACGACGGGCTTTTTCTGACAACGCCTGCATATTTACTACAATATTTTTTTCACCAAAATCAGGGACCTTAAAGGCACGTCCCATAATCTTAAAAAGTCCAAGCGCCTTCTTAATAGGAGATGCAATGAACATCGCAAAGTAAGAACCACCAATGGTCATAGCCATAGAAGGAACGTCGATGATACCCATAAGGGAACCACCGGATGTCATTACAGACATGACGATCATGGCTGCACCACCAACAATACCAATTATTGTAGCTATATCCATTTACAAGACCTCTTGCTTATCGATGCCTATTTGTTTGCGATATTCTATGATTTTCTGGATTATTTCTTGAGGTGAATTGCGAACAATGATTTTACGTCCCGACAACATTGTTAATGTTAAATCAGGATTCTCTTCCATTGCCTCGATCATATGCGGATTCACCCAATAAATTTTCCCATCTAACCGCAATACATCAATCATTTTTAATTTTCCATTTATGACATAAAAATGTCAACAATATCTTTAAATATATTTAAAGATATTAACATTATAAACGATTTTTTTTTTATTTCAAGAAAAATATACAATATTTATGCATTTTTTTTTATATATAATCATATATAAAATAATCGCTCCAAGCCGCGATTATTTTAATATTCTTTTTAATATAAACAGTTAAATTATAAATATTTTTATATTAAAAAAAATTTGAAAATCATTATAAGTGGGACGCAGGCGGAAATTAAGGGGGACCCAGTTAGCGAGCTCGTGGGGGCTGTCCTAGAAGTAATTAACACTTCAACAAAGGACAGCCTTTTTTGACTTTAAATAGGATTTTGAGTTTTTTTGATGGTCGTTTTTTTCTTTTAGGCTTTTATAAGTCTTGCAAGTTGTTTAAGATCATATCCAA
>JAFZWX010000174.1 GCA_017617145.1 Treponema sp.
AACCTGGAGAGAGTTTTTTGACCTTATGATGAGCAGTTATAAAATGGAATTGAGAAGTCCCAAAGAATACAATGAAAAAGATCTCGCTTCATTTAATGCGCCGCTTTTAATAATCGCTTCTCAAAATGATATTTTCTTTCCGGCAGACAGAGTTTTCAAACGCGCCAAAGAGATTTTCAAAAGTCCTGTAACTACAGTAGAAATTGACAGTAAACATCTTCCATCGCCAGATAAAATGGTTGATGTCTGCGAAAGGACATTGAAGTTCTTAAAAGATTTAAGTAATGCTAAAATAACAAATTTATGATATACTAACTGTATGAGTGAAAAGCAGCAGATTCTTTTTATGCAGATACGACTCTTACGAATGATGGCCGAAAAATACTCGCTTTCTTTAAAACAGGCAGCAGAGATTTTTGGGAAATATAACGTGCTGCCTTTTATTCGTGAAGGCTACGGAATTTTTCATGTTGAAGGTGATGAAGCAGTTTTTGAAGAGGTAAAATCGTTTTTACAGTCAAAAGGAGCTGCTTTATGAAAAAGCTGGAAGAAGGAATGGTTTTGTATCACGGAAGTTATTGTGTTGTACAAGACCCTGATTTAAATAAATGTGCTTTATATAAAGATTTTGGACGAGGTTTTTATCTTACAACTTCAAAAGAACAGGCAAAATCTTTTGCAAAAATTTCTGCAATAAAAGCAAAATCTAAAGGCCTGATTCCTTATACCGAAAAGTTTGCTCATATTTCATTTTTTAAAGTTTCCGGAATTGATGTTTTGAAAACTTTTGATTTTGAAACTGCTGATGTAAACTGGCTTCATTGTATTGTTGCACATAGGAAAGACGCTGCGTTTCCCGAAATAAAAACTTCTATGAAAGATTATGATGTCATTTCTGGTAAAATTGCAAATGATGATACAAACGCAACAATCCTTGCATATATGGGAAATCTCTATGGACCTATGGGCAGTGAACAGGCTGATAAAATGTGTATTAGTTTGCTGCTGCCGGAGCGTTTACAAGATCAATTTTGTTTTAGAAGTGAAAAAGCAATTTCAACTCTGGAATATCTAAAAAGCGAAAAGGTTTCTTTGGAGTAGGGTATGGAAAAAACGACAAATGACAAAACCTTATTCGCTATGGACTTAACGGCTATGATGGCTGTTGAGCAACTCTCTGCAGAAACAAATCAGCCTCAGGAAAAAGTTTTGCTTGATTTTATGGAATCAAATACAGCTAAAATGCTTTATGATGATTCAACAAAACTCTGGTGGGATGGTCCTTCTGCAACTGCTGAAGAATATAAAAAATCTAATTAGTTACAGTGTAGTTACTGCTGTTCTAACTTATATCATATTACACTCGGATTTTCTTTCTTCCGGGTGGGCAACTTCAAAACCGCAATGTGCTTCCATGTTGAGTTCGCGCAGTTCTTTGATGCCATCAATATAAAGCTGATAATTAATTCCAGTTGATTCATATCCGCAGCCAATATCGAAATCGTCACCTAAAGAATTCCGTACAATTTCTTCACGCTGTTCACGGGTTGTATCTTTTATTAAAATGCTTGCCATGGGGTTCTCCTTATTTTGCCTTACAAGAAAGTTTTTCTACTTCAAGTTTAAAAACTGCAACTCCGTCAACCATCTTGCTTTCGTAAGTCCAGTCATCTTTTCCTGTTGATTGTTTCATCAGTATATTAAGACCTTTTATTTTTTCTGCATAGTCATCTACAAGTTTTAGTTTGCCGTTCCCAATTACACTTTGAAATTTTGCTGAATAATCACAGGCAGTTTCGGCTTTTAGAAGTTCATAGTTTCCATCAATTTCAAAACCTACCGCAGGAGATTTTTTTGCAAGCTCATATTTTCGGCCGGCCTTTGCTCCGTGAAAATAAAAAACATGTTTATCATTTTCAAAAACATAGCCGTAGTTTACAGGAACAATAAACACTTCTCCTTCATCATAAAATCCAATCCGTATTATAGATTCTTTTTGTATGAAGGCTTTTATTTGTGATATATCTTTGATTTCTCTGTCTGATCTTCGCATGTTTTCTCCGAACGTTATAGATTTTTCTGCCAGTAATCTTTGTAGGCAAAGTTATCTATGCCAATTAAAAGTTCATCAGTATTTTCGAAACCAAGTTTTTCAAAAGCGGCTTTTCGTTCAACTGCATACAAAGGGATTTTTGTGATTATTTTTTTAGTATCAAAAAGGGTAAAGGCAGCTTCAATTATTTCTTTTACGATTTTCTCGATTTTATCTGCGTGCTCATAATCACTTTTCAAGTCGAGTCTTAAAACTCCGGCATGATTAAAATTATTATTTCCTTCTCTGTTAAAAAGTTCAATTGTTCCAACGACTTTGGTAGTTTTCTTTTCGATGATTGACCACCTGACAAACCATTGGTTTTTAAATGAATCAAGCCAGAAATTTATTGCATCGTTCATGCGCTCAATTGTCTGGTAATAAAAATTATCGCCATGGCAATTATCACTGTTAAAAAACGGAAGTGCATTTTTGTCGCTGTAAACTTCCAGCAAATCTTTAGCATCATCTATTGTCACAAAACGCAAAACAAAATCTTCATTTTCAAATACAGGCACTTCATCGTAAACTGATTTCAATTTTTGGACTCCTTGTTATGTTTTCCAGATTCAGGAAACTTTAACAATACTCTTTTATATAATCTGCAAAAAACGGTAAGGCAAAAGAAATATAAGATTGTCGACTTTCAAGAATTCCACGCTTTAAAAGTCGATCCCTATACATGGAATAATTGCCGGATTTTGGCCCCATGAGTTGCAGAACTTCTTCCCGTTTATATTCATCTTTTTGAAGCAAAAGTTTTACAAAAAAACGATCTGTCTCTGTCAATTCTTCCCAAATTTTTTCATAAGAATATGCAAACAATTCAGCTTTTAGCAATGGAATAAGATCATCAAGCTTTTCTTGTTTTGCTTTCTTAAAATACAAAATTCCTAATTCTTGGAAAGCATAAGCGTACCCCTTGGTGAGTTTTGACATTCTACGGGCTTCCTCTAAATCAATTTTCAATAGTCGTCTATACATCTCGCTAATTCTTACTGAATTTAGTGGTTCGGTTTGAATAGTTGTAGCTCTTCTAAAAAAGGTAAGATTTTTGACATTACTAACTTCCAGAATATTTTCATACAAACCTGTACAAACAAGATAAATCGGGAATCCCTGTCGTAGCCATTCACCATACTCAAGAGTAAATGCAATCATTTCCGGAGTTTTTGAAACTTCATCTACAGCAAGCAGAATTTTTTTTCCTTTTTTTTGAGCAATCTTTAACATCTGTGCAATTTCAACACCTATATCAAAGAAAGAATCATCTTTTTGTGATGAAATCCCTATTCCACCACCTGTCCCAAGGACTGTTGCTGAGACATTTATACTTTTGTTTTTTGATTGCACTTTAGTAAAACCTGCATTGTTTAAAGACGCTGCAATTTGTTTAAGCATATCCCTTACAGGATTGATATCAAAAACAATCCATCCTTTTTTAATACTTTCTTCACTTCTAAGATATTCTTCTACCTTTGTTAGTATTACTGTTTTACCAGAACCTCGAACACCTGTGATTTTGTACACAGATTCTGATGGATTTTCATAAGCAAAGTTTTCAAGAATTTCGTTTGTTTTTTCAGTAACAATATAAGAGTTTTCCGGATTCTTACTGAAGGTTGTTGTAAATGGAATCTGCATAATTACTTCTTTATACCTCTTTATAGTTAGTTTTATTCTTTATAACTCTTTATACATTTGTTATTATTTTATAACTCTTTATACTTTTTAACAAGGATTTTTTTATTATTCAGAATAAAATATTTGACCTCAAAAAATCTACATCTTATAATAAGACAAGGAACAATATGAAAAAGCACGTATCCACAATTATCCCATTTGATCCTCAAACACAGTATGCTGTAATCAAAAGTTCAATCTGTACTGGCGAAAAGGTTGCAGGTTTTAAGAACAAAACCGACGGACATTTTACAGAAGTTATGGTGATTCAGACGGCAGCAGATGAAGCAGCTTTCAAAAAGCTTTATAATCTGGAAAGCGTGAGGAAGGAATATTAGCATGGAACACAAAAAGATTTATGCATGGGAACCATGGTTCTTTATTTTCTTTGGCGTTTTTCATTTACACAGAATCTGGGCTTTGATTGACAGAAACTCTTATGCATCTTTCTGGCTTGGAATAATGAACAACAAGGGTGCTGCATATTTTATTCTGATGGGATTTCTTGCAGCCTTATGTGTGCTTGGTATTATCACTTTTTTTTGCGAAATCAAAAACAATTACTGGTGGAGATTCATTTATCTTGGCGGCGGGCTTTATGTTTTATTTGATTTATTTGCAATTGCAACAAGCCTGAAAATCTGGCAGAAAATCCTGACCGCAATGTTTGATACACAATCTGCAGCCTGGAATTATATCTGGGGATTTTTTATTCTGCTGGGCGGGTTGGTGTTTGCATTGGGTATATATTTACTGCGAAAAAGGAAAACAGAAAATGGAATTTGGAACGCACCGGTTTTGGAGGAAAACTAATATGGAAAACGAACTTGTAAAAGAAATCAGAAATCAGACAGAAATCCTTTTGAGGAATATTGAAGTTCAGATTAAAGAAGCCCCGCTTGATGCGATGCTGGATAATGTAAATAATTCCCGATTTTTGTTTCATGCGATTCATTCTTTGGACAGATATTTTATAAACCCATATCACTACAAATACGAAGCCGGCAGCCTGATTGATGTTGATGAAAACTTAAGCATCATTTCTGAAACACGTGAAGGCTATACCGCTGCCCCGGGAGTTGTAATTGAACGCCAGAAGCTTGTGTCCTATTTTGATTTTGTAAAAGCAAAGATTTTTTCTTATCTTGATAATCTTACTGACCAGGAGCTGGAAGAAAAACCAGAAGACTGCCCGCACACAAAACTTGCATTAATTCTGGGCCAGTACCGCCATTTAATGTTTCACGCGGGTCTTTCAGAAGCAGTGAACTATGACACCAACGGAACCTGGCTTGAGTACACTGGATTTTCATATTTTAAAAATAAATAAACGGAGACATAATATGATAACAAAAAATGATTACCCTGTTTTAGAGTTTGATGATGATAAGGACGCAGTTGTAAATCCATTTAAATGGAATCTTGAAAAATTTAAAACCAATAAACTGATAATCACCTTTTTTCCAGATGTAATTGAAAGCCTAAAGGCCGAAAAACTTATTGAGCTTGAGCGTGAAATTTCCGGTGAAAATCCTGTTTATATTTATCGCTTTACAAAAGAACCAGAGATTCTGATTACACTTGGCTATGTTGGCTGCCCTGCCTGCGCCGGAAATCTTGAAGTATTTGCTGCCTGCGGTCTTACTAAAGTTATGTTCTGTGGTGGTGGCGGTGTACTTGATAAATCTATAAAAGTTGGAGAACTGCTTGTAGTGGAAGGCGCAATCCGAGACGAAGGTTTTTCTTACCGTTACATTGAACCTTCCCGCTATATTTACACCGACAAAGCAATCACAAAAAAAATAACTGATTATCTTGATGCACATAAAATCAATTATCTTACTGGACTTACTTGGACCACCGATGCTATGTTCCGTGAAACAAAAGCTCTTGTTGAACAGCGCAAGGCAGAGGGCGCAAAAATCGTAGAAATGGAACAGGCCGGTTGTATTGCAGTTTCACAGTTCCGCAGCTTCGATTATGGTGCAATCATTTATGGTGGTGATGATGTTTCGCAGGATGAATGGGATACCCGCTCCTGGGATAAGCGAAAAGGAATCCGCTATAATCTTGTGATGTTGTGCAAAGAGCTTGTACGCGAAATATAATTTTCAAGCATTATATATACAAATTTCTTCCCGGCGTTTTAGAATCATAAGGGGTTAATTCAAAACCATTGTCCGAGATTGCACAACTTATCATTTTCTTTGTTAAGACGGGAACACTTTCGTTAACAAGCGCTTCGTTTATATCCATCCAGACAACCTGGTCATTTTCATCGCCGTCGGAGCGGGCTTCACCTTCAACATAAATTGCTTCAAAAACGGCGTACCAGTCTTTGGCACTGAACCGCATACCTAAAAGCTTTCCGGCTTTTACAGTAATGCCAGTTTCTTCCTGATATTCACGTATCAGAGTTTCTTCCGGAATCTCGCCAAAATTAACATAGCCGCCGGGAATTATGAACATTCCTTTACCAGCTCCATAAGTGTGACGCGCCAAAAGAACTTTCCCATCACGCAAACATACTCCGCCAACCGACTGACTCCAATTTGTTTTTTCAAGATTTGCTTCTGACATAATGACTCCCGTTTTTTTATTATAACTAATTATTTGTTCTTTGCCATCTTGAGAGCTATAATATTTTCAGGAGTTTATTATGAGTTCGATTATCTGTTTTATTATAAAAGATTTCCTTATTGAATTGTAATTAAATTGTTTAAGGTTGACGATCCTTCAAAAATGATATGTATCCAAAATTGCGGGGCGATATAACTGTCATTTCCCCGCATTCATTCCCAAAACCTGAATGGTTCCGGCGCGGGTAAATTCCATGATATCGGAAATATATACGCTGGCTTCTTTTTTGGTCATTTTGTGGAGGATGATGTCGCAGAAGGCGTTGATTATTGTTGATGCCATAAAGTGAACGGTCATAGGGGAAACTTTTCTTGTAATCAACTTTTGTTTATACATCCAATTAAAGGTTTCTTGACAGTTTTTTGTATAAAGCTCACAGATTTCTTCCTGAAAATTCTCGTGCTCACTGCCGGCAGCTTTTGTAAGAAGCAGAGTAAATGCATCAAAATTATCAAATATATAATCCATAAAATCAAAAGTATTTTTGTTTTCAAGATTAATATGTTCCTGTAAATGAGGCATATCAAAAGTAGCGTGATTATCTGTTCCGGCAAGTGAAACAACTTTAAGGGATACCTCTATTGCATCATCAACAAGTGCACAGAAAAATGCATTTTTATCTTTGAAGTGGCGGTACATTGCTCCAGTGGTAACGCCTGCGTTTGCGGCAATTGTGCGAAGAGACGCTCCGTTAAAACCTTTTTCAAGGAATTCCTTTTTTGCGCTTTCGAGAAGTTTCTTTTTTGTTTCAGTAGATGACTCTGCCATAAGTGTAGTTTGCGGCAAAAATGATGATTTGTCAATAAAAAACGATAACGATGTTATCTTTTTTTATAAATTTCCTCAAATTCTCTTGACAAGATAACAGTGTTACCATTAAGATAACACTGTTATCAGAAAAGCGATAACAGTGTTATCACTTTTCGGGAGGTATAATTACTGTGCAAGTCAAAAAAATCAACGATTGGTTTGAAAAGTTCGGACGTTTTGAAGTAAAGCACCGCTGGCCTTTTATCATAGGTTTACTGCTTATTACTGTTGTAGGAAGCTTAGGACTTTCGCGTCTTGAGCTTGATAACGGCGAAGAAGACTGGTTTGACAACTGGGAAGAAACAAAACAGAATCAGGATCACTTTGAAGCAATTTTCG
>JAFZWX010000175.1 GCA_017617145.1 Treponema sp.
GTTATTTCTGTTGTTCCGTTACTGTCATATACCTTGAAATATACCTTTGCCTGCTGTCTTGTATTGGAATTTATTTTATATTCATGGGTCTGATTTGTTCCGCAGGTTACTGGATATGTTTTATTATTTGGTGCTGTATATGTATAATAAGTAATCGCCGGAATTGTTACCGTTACAGTCGGTTTACTTCCTGACTGTACTGATATTCTGTTTGTAGTATCTGCAGGCATTGTTAATATGTAATAGCCGTTTGTTGCTGTATCAGAAAGTGTCCATCCTGCTGTAGGGAAATTATCTTTTGCCGGCGAACCGTTACTGTAAATTGATACTGATGACCTTAATGTATCAAGCTCAGGCTTCTGGCTCAGGTAAAGCTCTATTCCCGTGTCGCATGGTACACCTTCACTATTAAATGCCGGTGTTGAATTTGTTCCAAGTCTGAGGCGTGGCGCACACACTGCCTTTATTGTTATGTTATTTCCTTCTCCTTTTGCCTTAAATGTTGTCTGACTGTTTTCTATTGTTTCTGAATCCAACTCTATTGCACTTGTGTTGTCTGTTTCCCAGTACAGGAACTGGTAATCATCACTTTCTACAAATGTAAGGGTTCTTGTTATTGAATCCATATTATAAGTAATCTGGCTTGATGGAACTGTTACTCCGTCACACTTTATTGTTCCGGCTGCTGTTTTTTCTGTACTTCCTTCATAAACCTTATAGGTTACCTTTGCCTGTGTATTTGTATTTTCATTTATTATGTACTCGTGCGATGCATCTTTTCCAAGCGTTATGTCATATGTTTTTCCGTTTGCTGCCGTACATTTATAATATGCATCTGAGTTTACAGTCACTACGACTGTCTTTTTAGTTCCTGCAGGGACTGATATTCTGTTTGCAAGATTTGCTTCAATTTTAAGTGTATTTCCTGTAAAGCTTGTGTCTGCAATTTCAGAAAGCTTGAAGCTTGAATTTACTGGACTTCCGTCTATTGTTATTCTTATTTTGTCTTTTATATCAAGTTCAGGCTTTGCATTGAATGTTAGGGTTATGTCGTTATCCCGCTCTACTCCTGCTGTCGCCTTTGCCGGTTCTGCTGTTGTCAGCTTAAGTCTTGGGGCACATACTGCTTTGATTGTTACATTGTTTCCTTCCCCAATTGGTTCAAAAGTTGTCTGCTTATTTTCGTTTGTTGAGGCTTTTAGTTGAATTGCGTCAGAATTATCTGTAATCCAATACAAGAACTGATAATCAGGATTTTCGGTAAAAGTAAGAGTTCTTGTTTTTGAATCCATATTATAAGTAACTAAACCTGAAGAAACAGCATCGTCATCGCATTTTATAGTTCCGGCTGCTCCGCTTGTTATTTCTGTTGACTCATTACTGTCATATACCTTGAAATATACATTTGCCTTTTGATGAGTTTTTTCATTTATGATGTAATCAAATGAATAGTCTTTACCAAGAGTTATATTATAATCATTTCCGTCTGGCGCTGTGTATTTATAATATGCTTGTGAATCAACTGTGACAATTACAGTTTTTTTACCGGCTGGTACTGTTATTCTGTTAGTTAAGTCAGCTTCAATTTTAAGTGTATTATCAGTAAAACTAGAAGTCGTTATATCTGAAAGTTTAAAGCTTGAATTAACAGAATTTCCATCTACTGTTATTCGAATATTCTCTTTTATATCTATTTCTGGTTTTACATTAAAAGTAAGACTAATATCATTGTCACGCTCTACACCTGTTGTCTGCTTTGCAGGTTCTGCATTTGTTATCTTTAATCTTGGAGCACAATAAGCGGTAACTTTTACATTGTCTGTAGAAACACTGTCCGGTTTATTTACTGTAAACTGAATTGTTTTACTTGTTAAATCTGTACCTTCAAAAATAAATGCTTGCGGAGTATCTGTTTCCCAATACAGGAATTGATAATCAGGCTTTTCTACAAAAGTAAGAGTTCTTGTTACAGAATCCATATTATAAGTAACTTGTGTATCAGGAACATTTCTGTCATCACACTTTATTGTTCCGGCAGAAGAATCTTCGTTATCACCTTTTGAAATTTGATAAGTTACTATTACTTTATCGTTTGTTGTTTCATTAATTTTATATTTTAAGGTTATATCTTTGCCACATGTAATATTTGCAGTAGTTGTAGAATTTACATATTGATAATATGCACTTGCAGGAATAGTAATAACAACATCTCTTGTTCCTGAACTTACAGAAATCCTTTTTGGAAGATTTGGAGAAATTGTTAATTTATTATTGTTATCAAATTTGTCGGCACTTAATATAAAATAATCTTTTACCGAAAGTCCATCGCAGGTTATTTGTATTTTATCAAGAATACTGTCATCTGGTCGTTTATTAAATGTAAGTTCAATACTACTGTCACGTGGATTTACCGATTCTATTGGATATGTAAGACTTGCGGTAAGTCGTTCTGCAGAATTATCACTGATAATAATTGGATTTGTACTTGTACCTATCTGGTTATTTGCTGTATTTACAATGAGCTTGTAATAATCAACACCATACTGGGTAGTCTTTGTAATGCTTACAGGAGAAGCTGCACTTGTAAAATCAAAACTTGTATTATTTTGTGCTGCAATATTCCAGTTTACAAACTGCCAGTTATCAGTTGGTGTAAAGGCTAAATTATATTCAGTTTTTTCATTAAGTTCATATACCGAACCTTTTTTATAAGCTTCAAATGGATCGGCGGTAAAGCTCATATGACTTGAATTATTATTAAATTTTACATAAACCTTTTTCTGAGTATTTTCTGTAACACCAAAGCTTCCTGAGTAATTTCCATTTACAAGATTAATTTCTACTGGTTCTGTAAGGATTCCATCATTGTCAATATAATCATAGTGGAAGGTTCCATCAATTTTTACGTTTACATTACTTACGGCAGCCTGGGCATTCAGCTTTTTCTTTGATTTAAGATATATAAAGTATTTTCCGGCATCTTCACCAGTACCTTCTATGATTTTTGGTGCTTCGTAGTTGCTGCTCATAACATCGGTTCCGTTATAGTTTACCGAAATACTTAGTATGCTGTTGCATTTTGAATTATCAGGAAGTCTGCCTGTTTCTGTTAATTCAAGAGGTTTAATATTTGTTTGAATATAAATATCCGAATCACAAGGATTTTCCACTGCGTTTGGTCTTAGGCCAATAACCTTTAATTTAGGTGCACATTTGGCGGTTACTGAACATTCACCGAACTGTTTGGCAATTATTGTTGTTGAGGCAGAGAATCTGTCTTTAATTTCGATATTTGTATTAGAAGTTGTCCAGTAAAGGAATTCATAGTTTTCGTTTGCTTTAAAGTTTATTATTGCTTCGGCATCGATATCATAAGAAATTCTATCTTCTTCATTTTTCTTTACGTTATCTACATTAATTGTTCCGCAGGTTTCGTCATTTACTTTTGAAGAGAAAGTAACAACAGCTTTATCTTGAGTTCTGCTGTCAATTTCGTATTCCGGCTGTCGTTCTACTGTGTTACCTATTGTTACATGAATATCCTGGTTTGTTTTTGTATCGTGATAAACATAATAAAGACTGTCTGGAATGGTTACTGTTATTGTAAGCTTTTCGCCGTTTCGAACT
The DNA here is from genome assembly GCA_017617145.1 of Treponema sp. The sequence continues at coordinate 3,628 of JAFZWX010000175.1, forward strand.
TGAATTCTATTTGAATCTTTTTTTGCTGTAATCTGGATTTTTTTACCGTTTATAACTTTTGGTGCTTCAAAAGAAGAACTTACATCACCCTTTCCTGTACACGAAATTATAAATTTTGCATCTTCCGGAATTACAATTTCTTTATCGAAAGTAAGGATAATATCTTTATCTCTTGGCTGAGTTCCTGCATAGGCAGTTTTAAATTCTGTTTCTACAAATTTCGGGCGGACTGCAGTTACAGGTTTTATATTTGCTTTGTCGCTGTCTCTTATAAGTACTGTTGTATAGAAAGAGGTAGGATTAAGGTATGGATTTCCGTCTGCAAATTTTATGTTTTCATTATTTGTTGTCCAATAAAGGAATTGATATGAAAGGTTTTCCTTAAAACTAAGGGAAATATGTTTGCTTACGGCAAATTCAAATCTTGAGCTTCCAGGATTTGGCTGACCTTCTTCAATGTTGTATCCGGACATATCAACATAAGAATATTCAAGAGGTTTAGAATTGATTCTGTAAGAATATCTTGTTGCAGACATGCTGGCACCGTCGTTATTTGTTACTGTGTCGTATAACTCTACTGTAACAACGGCTGTTCTTGATTCATCATCAGGGCACGGAAGAGCATCTTGTGGTGTAAGGCTTACGCGTGAATACTTTTTGTTTCCGGCATCTATAGTTTCTATATCAGGGCATTCAAAACAATTAGTACAGTCAAGTCCGTCTACAGTAACCTTTATACTTTTAAATACAGCACCATTTTCTGTTTTGTAGCCGTATACTCTGTCGGAATTTTTCTTAAGGAAGTCTGCAGGTTTTATATCTTCAAGTGCAAGCTGTTTAAGTTCATCTTCTGTATAGAAAAAGCTTTGTTCCGAAAGTTCAGAATCAAACTTAATTCTTATTTGCGTTTCTCTTGGAACACCAGAAAGACTGTCTCCAGGTTCCCAGGTATCTACAGCAGGCTTTCTACTGCAGTTAGGTTTAATAATAAGATTGTCTGTGCTCTTAGTAAATTTTACCTGCAGAAAATATGTTGTCTTTCCATTATTTTCGTTTGAATATTCCTTTACAATTGTCAGATAATCCTTCCACCAGTCGGGATCGGCAGCAACTTTTTGTATTTCGCCTTCTTTTATGATTGTTTCTTTATAGTCGAAACTCCAGCCAAGAAACTGATATGCCGGATCCAGAACAAATTCTATGTTCATGTAATCTGTAGGCTTCCAGGTTTTTGCACCTAAAGGAGTTATTGTTCCTGTTCCGTTTTCTACACTAACCTGACATTCCGAAACAGGCATATGTGCGTAATCAATTGCAGACTGGATTTTTTCATCAAGTCCATTATCACTAAAGAATCCTTCGCAGCTGAAAAAGTTTGTGATTAAAAAACAACAAAAAATTAAAAAGAGTGATTTTGATAAAATACGCTTAATTTTCATAAAACAGACTCCTTTAAAATAATGACATAATATTTTAACATTCATATAGTAGAAACACAATCTTTTTTTATTATTTATTCTATGGTTGATAAATCTAAATAAAACCTTTATAATATTTTGATAAGGTGGTAGGAAAAAATATATGAGTTTTTTTAACAGACGGAATGAAATAATTCCAATCTTTTTTGCTTCGGATAATAATTATGCGCCTTACCTTGCAGTAGCAATTAAGTCTCTGCTTGCAAATGCTTCTTCTGATTATTTTTATAAAATACATATTCTTACAACAAATCTTGATAAGGATTTATGTGCAAAATTAAAAAATCTTGAAACTTCAAATTCAAAAATCGAAATTGTAAGTCTTGCCCAGGAAATTGAGCATATTAAAAATCGTTTTCATCTTCGTGACTATTATTCAATCGAAACATACTACAGATTTTTTATTGCCGACATGTTCCCGCAGTACGACAAAGTTTTGTATCTTGACTGCGACATTACAGTTCTTGGTGATATTTCAAACCTTTATCTTACAAACATTTCGAACTTCCTTGTTGGTGCTGCCCAGGAACAGGTAATGTCTCATTACAAAGTTTTCGGAGACTATGTAGAAAAGGTTCTTGATATTAAAGTAAAAAATTATTTTAGTGCCGGTGTGCTTCTTATTAATACTAAGCTTTTCCGCGCTTACAATATCCAGATGAAATTCTTTAAGCTTATGTCTGAATTTAAATTCCGCGTAACTCAGGATGAAGATTATCTGAATGTTTTATGCAAAGACAAGGTAAAGAAAATTAGCATTGGCTGGAACAAGCAGCCTTTTGAAGAAACAGGCTTTGATGATATTGATCTTCAGCTTATTCACTACAATCTTGGCTGGAAACCCTGGCATTATGAAAATGTTCTTTACGAAGAGTATTTCTGGCAGTATGCAGCACAGACTGAATTTTATGAACAGATTCGTCAGAGCTTAAAAAACTTTACTGAAGAACAAAAGCAGAAAGACAAAGACGGCTTTGAAAACCTTAAGATTCTTGCCATTGAAGATATTAATGATCCGGAAAATTACCGCAACAGTAAGTACAAAAATCAAAATTACCTTTCTAAAAGTCTTAATACCATTGCAAAAATTCCTTATGTCAAAGGAATATACCGTGTTGTTGGAACACAGGGACGCAAGTTAATTTATGAGTACACAAAATATCGAGAAAGACAAGAGTAGACTTCAGGTTCTTGCACGCATTGAAGAATACGAAAAAAAAGGCTGGTTCACAAAAGACGTAGAAGATGATCCTCCTACAATTCCTCTTACACCAGATAAGGTTGATTATCTTAACAAAAAGCTTAAAAACAAGATTGCAACTTTTTTTGTAAATATTGTTGCTGTTCGTTTTATTAAAAAGCTTGTCAAAACAGGCCAGATGGTTATTAAAGAAATTAAAGGTATTGAAAACTTCCTGGCAATTAAAGATAAAGGCTGTATTTTAACTTGTAATCATTTTAATGCGTTTGATAATTTTGCAATTCATTATGCGCTTTTTCCTTATATGTATAAATTTGGCAGAAAGCCTTTGTATAAAGTAATCCGTGAAGGAAACTATACAAACTTCCCTGGTCTTTATGGATTTTTCTTCCGCCACTGCAATACTCTTCCGCTTAGTGCAAACTTTTCTACTATGAAAAATTTTATGCAGGCAATGAAGGTACTGCTTGCACGCGGTGAAAAAATTTTGATTTATGCAGAACAGGGCATGTGGTGGAATTACAGAAAGCCTCGCCCACTAACTTCTGGTTCTTTTAAGTTTGCAGTTGAATCTAATGTTCCGGTTCTTCCGATTTTTATTACAATGGAAGACACCGATAAAATTGGCGGCGACGGATTTCCTATTCAGGCATATACATTAAACTTTTTACCTGCAATTTACCCCGACCCTTCAAAATCTAAAAAAGAAAATGTTGAGTATATGAAAAACACAAACTACGAAGCGTGGAAAAAAGTTTACGAGGATTTTTACAAAATTCCGTTGGTATATACGACAGAATAGATTATCGGGTCAAGCCCGATAATGACACATTGTCATCGCAATTCTTGTCATAGTGTCATCGCAATGCTTGTCATAGTGTCATTACAATGCTTGTCATAGTGTCATTGCAGGGCTTGACCCGGCAATCCACGATATTTTTTAGGAGAAATTATGGCTTTATATTTAATTTCAATAATTGGCGGCGACCTGCTTATTTTTATTTTGAATTATTGTTTTAATCCGAATATCGAACTTGTTCCACTTATTATTGGTTGTGCTGTTGCTCCTGTTGCGCTCATTGCCTGGGACGGTGTTATTGCAACCTTTATTCGCCGTGCACTTCCAAACAAATGGTATGACTACAAAGTTGAATGGCGTAAGGTTCCCGAATGGGAATGTAAATTTTATGATGTTCTTCATATAAAAGCCTGGAAAGATAAGGTACTTGAACTTGGTGTATTTACTTCTTTCAGCAAAAAGAAAATTGCAAATCCTCGAAGCCGCGAATATCTTGAACAGTTTATTCTTGAATGTAACTACGGCTGGTCAATTCACCTTTGGAATTCAATTCTTGGTTTTGCAGTGATTTTCTGTTATCCAAAAGCCTTCTGGCTTCCTGTTGCTTTACCTGCCTGTATTGTAAACTTTGTTTTGGGAATGCTTCCATTTATGATTTTGCGTTACAATTTACCACGTCTTCACAGAACAAGAGATGTTATAGAAAAA
>JAFZWX010000176.1 GCA_017617145.1 Treponema sp.
ACAGTTGCGTAACCCGGATTTGTTGCTGGAATATATTGAAACCAGAGTACAACATGACAACCATATACATTATGTGATTCTTGACGAAGTACAATTAGTTGAAGATTTTGTTGAGGTTTTGTTGAGTTTGATGCAGGACAAACGGCTGGATGTATATGTTTCAGGTTCCAACTCTAAATTCTTGTCGAAAGATGTTGTGACTGAGTTTCGTGGCAGAGGTGACGAAATTCATCTGTATCCATTATCATTTGCAGAGTATTACGCGGCAGTTGGAGGCGACAAAAACGAAGCATGGAAAAGCTATTACACATACGGCGGTCTGCCTCAAATTCTTCAAATAGACAGTGAGGAGAAGAAAATCAATTATCTGGCTGATTTGTATGAGTTGACTTATATTAAAGATATTGTTGAGCGCAACCATCTGAGAAATGTTGAAGGATTGCGTCAGTTGGTCAGGATATTGGCCTCTAACATCGGTTCGCCAACCAATCCCAAACGAATAGGCAACACCTTCCAATCAGCTAAAAACATCAAGATAAAAGACAGTACTATTAAGGAATATATCGGCTATCTGCAGGATTCATTCATGATAGAAGAAGCGATGCGATATGATGTGAAAGGACGGAAATATATTGGCACAAAAACCAAATATTATTTTGCCGACATGGGCATTCGTGCCGCAATTTTGAATTTCAGGAAACAAGAAGAGCCTCACATTATGGAAAACATTATCTATAACGAATTGCGCATGCGAGGCTATCGTGTAGATGTCGGACTTGTTGAGACATGGACCACTAATGCAGAAAAGAAAAACGTTCGTGTGCCATTAGAGGTTGATTTTGTTGTAAACAAAGGCGCTGAGCGGGTGTATATCCAATCGGCGTATCAGATGCCTACAGATGAAAAAGCTGCGCAGGAGAAACGGCCGCTCCTTAATACCAACGACAGTTTCCGTAAGATAATTATTGTTGGCAACGACATTAAGCGCAAAACCGACGAGCAGGGCATTATGACAATGAGTCTTTTCGATTTCTTGTTAGACCCGACATGTATATGATATTCTTTTGAGGTTATGCCTATTTACCGCCTCTTCAGCTCCTTCAGCGCCTGACAAAGCTGATCCGGACATGAAGTGATTTTATTTCCGCAGCGGATGCCATCGAGTTTGGCGATAACGTCGTCGATTTTCTGCCCTTGCACCAATCTGCATATTCCTTGCAGGTTTCCGTTGCATCCTCCGAGGAACGCCACATTTTGAATGACGTTGTCATCGTCGGCAGTCACGTCAATGAGAATCGAGCAAGTGCCTTGGGTGGTGTATTGAATGTGCTTCATGAGAAATATTTTTTGCAAAGATAAAAAATTTTGCACTAAGCTGCTAACATTATACAATATTCGTATCATGTTCACACCAACTTCAAAGGGATATTGGTGTAAAGGAATAGAAGGAATGACAATTTAGCATTAACAAAATAAATTTCATGACATTATTTCAGATTATTCAACAATGTGTCATATCACAACTATATTCCCAAGTATTATATTGATATATTAACAAATGGCACGATTTTTGCAGAATTTTAATAGCAGTGTTTCTTCGGCTGCATAATTCGAAGGAGTTTAAAACAATAAAGTTATGGCAACAAATCCACCTTCAGGAGATGGACATCGTAATGGAGCTGTAAGACAACGTTCACAAGCATTCAATCCTAAAACAGAGCAATGGGTAAAAAGAGATGCAAGAACTGGACATTTTATGGATGTCAAACAAGACGGGACTCCATTCAAAGGCGTACGCAAAGAAAAGTGATATTATTATCACAATTAATCATCAAGTTAACCGTATTTAACTAAATACCACAATACGGTTAACTTTTTATCCATTATACTCAAACAATATTTTTAATATTTCCGTCTTAATTTCAGATATTTGTTTTGTTATCAACTCATCAAACTTTGTTTTATCAGACAGATTATAGCCTTCATCAAAAATGATTTTACTTAAATGCCCTTGCAAATTATCACTTTTCTCTAGAATTTTATCATATAATCCTTGATTAACAGCTAAAAACGCATCAATAAACTGCAATCGTAAGTTTTTACAACAGTCTTGTATATTACTATCTATATCTTGTTTTTCGCTTTTACAAATGTCTTTCTTTTTTAATTTATTTGTCTCTGTAACAATACTATCAAAAAACTCATATAAATGCTTCATATTATAATCCAACAACAATGTTTTCATCAAGCCAATTTTCCTGTTTTTTTCGTTAATTTGTTCATTGCGTTTTCTATCCTTGATAAAAATATATACAACTAAGCATATATTAGCAAGAGCAATAACAACCATAGCTATGTTATACACGTTATCCCATAACGAAGAATTTGGTTGAACTGTAATGGTTTGATTTATCGATCTGATTGTATCTTGTAAAATAAATTCATTTTCCATATTAATCTAAAGCTGTTTTTGTCCTTAATATTCTATCTATTGCCTCTGTTAATGGTTTTTCGTATTGGTAATCACCTTGTGATTCAAAAGTAAATCTCTCTAAAAATTTTTCTTTTCCCAATTTTGTAACAACATTAACAAATAATTCTTCAAAAAATGATGGATTTATAGAATAAATATTATCAGGGATAATAATGATAACTTTGTCATTACTACTTTCAATGGCATCTATATTCGATTTTTCACGAACATATTTACCTCTATCTCGACCAGTAAAAACTTTTGAGATTTTCTCCCCATCTTTTACTCTAAAATCTTCAAGATTAATTACATTTCCTTTACTTAACATATTATTACTATTTTAATTGTTATTTAATACTGAATCATCATCATTTAATAATATTTTTGCACTTATCAAAGTTCCTGGAAAATAATACTTTCCCTTATACACATATTTATTGTCTGGCTTATCTTCAATACTTCCAGAATCATTAAATGCCATTACTTTATAAACGGATTGATTGTCTTTTTGTTGTGTAGTGATTCGATATGTTCCGTCAAAAATAATACGACTATTACCAGATGCTATAACCATTTTAGAAATATTATCTGTATCTGGAGAGCCCTTTATATTAAAGAAACTGTCAATAAATCTAATTGAACCATTCCCTCTTTTATAATCTTTGGAAGAAACTGATGTAACACCTTCTTGTAATGCATACAACGTCCACAAAGTCTCTTCGTCAAATTTACTTTGTTTAAAAAATTCTCGTTTTGTGTATTTTTCTGATAATTCTTCCATTCTATTAACTATATCCTTATTGGGACAATCTTCAGATTTAAATTTCTCATAAATTGTTTTGCCAAAATTAAGAATAACAAGCCTAAATATACCAAGATGTTTATTGCCAACAATTTCTTCTTTAAAATAACCAATTGAATATCTGTAATTAGTTGTAGCATGCTCTTCTGCATTAATCAGAATCTCTCCAATAACAATACACAAATCATCTCTTTTTTCACTAGTCAAACATTTATTCATCCTTTTCAAAGAATTGATAACATAATCTGCCATTTCTGATGTATCCAATTCTTTTTTTTCCATTCTTTTTATTCTATCTTTTTCTGTTTCATTATCATGGACACATAATGGATATTCTTCTACATCAGCAAATTTATTGTTTCTTATTCCTAAAATTCTCGGTGTACCAACAGAAAACAACATCTTTTGAACATCTTCATTATTAATATTAATACCACTTAATGACTCCGTAAAAGGTATTTTTGTATAATATTGCTTTTTTAAAGTTCTAACAAAATTTAAATAGTCTTTTAATATTATATCAACCAATACCTGTGAACTCAATTCAACATTATTTGTAACTTGATAATCTAACTTAATACAAGAGTTATCTTCTATAAATAAGGCATAGACAAGCTTTTGGATTGTATAAAAACTTTCTTCTGGATTATCGATGATTGAAAAATTTTGTGGTATAACGATATAACCTTTAGAACGATAATCTTTATGTTTTAATGTATCATAACAAAACGGACTACTCTTTGTGTTAAGCAAATATTTCAAATTTTTTGGCATTAGAGGATTATTGATAAAACTCGCTTTTTTGACACTATATGAATATGCTCTGTATCCTGATGCAACACGAGTATATTTATATGATTTTAATGGACGAGGAGAACGGCATGCAACAATTTGTTGTTTTTTATTCTTTCTATGCCTAATTATGTACTTTAATGCATATAACATTCTAATTTTATGCAAAAGTTCATTTTTGTCTTTCTTACATTTTTTCATATTGTTTTATAGTTAAAAAAATACGAACAAAAAACTTTATATTCCTTTTTCTATCTCCCTCTCCACCATCATCTTTGCTTCTTCCAGCAACCTCTTGCTTTCAGCTTTCAAAGCAAAACTTTCTTGAATCTTTTCCGAAATGGATTCTTGAATGGCTTTAGGCAGTTTAGGAATTATTACTTGTTCTATTTCTGATGGCTTCCAATGTTGGATGATTGCACCGTTGGAATCTCGCTCAGCTTGCATTTGTACCACAATTGAATTCAACACAAGAGTCAGATAATCTGGATTGTAATCTTTGTTGAATACTGACAAATGCAGTAATGCACCGGATGTGATGCAATTCATATCCTTGTCCACTTTGTATGCAATGCCAACACTTCCATCCTTTGACAACAATATCGTGTCTTTCTTTGGTTGCAACTCTTTCAAATCATATTCATCTGGTGACAAGAAAATGTTCGGCTCAGATATCTCAAATTTTGACACATCTGACACTCTGACAAACGGTATGCCACTTTCTTTATACGCATCGCTGCCCGGCTCAACAGATTTCTTTATTGTAGTAATGTTTTGAATCGTGTCACATTCAAAACATGATAATTTTGCAAACAAAGCATCATATTTCGGCTGATAATATTCCGCATCCAGTCTGCCTGATGTCTGACAAACTGAATAGTTTTTAACAGAGTAGTTCGCTGTAGATGTTGACTCCCATTTTTCGGAGTACAGTTCTTGCAACAACGTCCATTCTGCCAACCGATAATAATATGTGCTTTCTTTCATCATTTCTTCAAATTTCGTAACTGATTGATTATCAATTACCCCCCCCCATGAAATTTCATTCTCTACTTGAAGTTTGGCATTTTCAAGCAGTTGTTTCGCTTCATTTCTCAATGCTATGCTCTTTTGAACATACTCGGCGATTTCGGATTGAACAGCTTTCCTGATTTTAGGCATAGCAATATTTTGTAATTCATTGCGTCCTATTGCAGTTAAAATTGTTCCAGAACAGCCTTGTTTTAACAAGTTTTGCATCGGTTCTGATTTGAATAATACCAACAAAGTTTCAGGATTTATAATCTCCGATTTAACCACATAAAAACCTGTTGAACAAATCGCATTGTTATAATCTTCAGCAACCAATGCAACACTTTGCAAAGAGCCTTCGATTGAAGATAATATTACATCATTTGTGTGCACCAGTCTTCTCGCTCTACTTGGCAATTCGGCTCCAATTGCTGTCGTACATCCTGTTATTTCTCCCGATTTGCCAATATTGCTTAATTCGATATATCTGTATTCAGTTTTTTCTGATGGTATAAAATTATTCTCATTAAGTGTACAAATATTCCCCAACAAATCAGATCCGTTATTATATGATTTTATCAAACCATTGTAGTCGTCATATTTCGGCTGATAATACTCTGCATCCAATCTGCCACTTGCAAGAAATGATTCTTTGAGTTGTTTAATATTAATTGGTTCATTGTTTGGTTGCCAGTTTTTAAGACCCAGTTCATCTAACAACAAACTTTCAGCATCATTATATAATGATTTTGATCTCTCGTTTTTAGCAATAGATTCATCATATAATTTTACAACATTATTAATAAAAACATCAGAAGCTTTTAAGATATCAAAATCCTTTACCAAAGTGATGGTTAAATGCGGTTGTGCACATTGTGAACTTGATCTTATTAATTGTTTGAATGCAAAATCAGTAGTAAAATATAGATAAAGGTATTTGCTATAATCTGCTTTTATCTTAGATGATTTAATAAATATCAAGTCTCTACTTGCATATGCTCTCTTTGATACATATCCAGATAATCCGATTGTACCACCTTTTGTGATTACTATATCACCTTTCTCAACCCATTTTAGCGTTTTATAATCCTCAGACAATAATGGTAACAATTCACATGAATCATAATCAATTAGCCCATCTTTTACATTCTGCACTCTTATTAGAGGATTATCTCCAGTTCCATAATATTGTTCTATACCTGGATAGAAAGCACTACAATCAATAGTTAATCCGATATTACTAAATTTACAAAATCGTTTTTTATTTAATCTTTTAAAATTATCAATAGCTTCAAAAACTTTTAAGTGATATTCGCTATCTAATCGCATCGTTTCAACATCATCTATGATGTCGCTTAACATAACTTCACTTACCTCCAACCCTTTCAACAAACTATTGTATTTCTCCTCGTTGAAAGGGCTATCTAAAAAAAACTTAATCCTTCCTTCTTAGCAAATTCAGCAAAAGCTTCGGCAATGCCATCTTTAGTCAAACCATCGTGGTTGAAAAGGTCGTGTTTTACAATAAGATGTCCATGGTCGTCAAGCAAGTATTCGTCTTTGTCTTTTGGCGTAATTTCATAATAATTAACAACATCAGTTGCATTACAACCCTCAGGAACAACAGATGTTGCTTTCAAGATTTTGAAATCGCCTTTTTTAACAAATATCTTTTCGCCGCTGTTGTCTTTGCTCGGTTCCTGCATCGTGGCAAAGAAAATCGGATAATCTTCTTTCTTCGGGCACAATACATCATCCCATTTCTGTACAAAAAGAACGCTTGTTTTTGTGCCTGTATGCGGTTTAAACACATTGCCATGTAAGCCCACAACTGCCAAAATACGACAACGTTCTGCAATAAAATCACGGATATACTTATCACTGCTGTTATTGAATCGTCCTTGTGGCAAAACGATTGCCATACGTCCGCCAGGTTTCAGAAAATCAAGATTGCGTTCGATAAACAAAATGTCACGTCCAACTTTGGTTGCCATCTTGCCAGCCGCATTCTTACTAAGTTCATATTTCGATAAGATGCGACTCTCTTTGATATCACCAGCAAATGGTGGATTGCCCATTAAAATGTCGAATTGGAAATCGCGATAACTGTCTTTACTTGAACGCATCTTTTTAAGCTTTTTCCAACCTTCTGAATAAGTATCCATCCAATCATCATCTTTAATATACTGTTCCCAACGCTCGTAATCCAAAGTGTTGAGATGCAACACATTAGTCTGTCCGTCGCCAGCAATAAGATTTAAAGTACGTGCAACACGAACCGCTTTTTCATCAAAATCGATTGCAAAAACTTTGTTCTGTACATAATCCGTACACTCTGGCGGTTTTTGCTCCAAAGTGAAAAGATGGCTTTTCTTCAAGCCTTTGCTTTCTAAAATCATTTGCCATACATAGAAAATAGTATGCACAGGAAATCCGCAACTGCCAGCAGCAGTATCAATCATTGTTTCTTTCTCGGTCGGATTGAGCATTTTTACGCACATATCAATCACATAACGTGGTGTAAAATATTGCCCTTTTTCACCTTTGCTGCTTTTGTTAATCAGATACTCGAAAGCTTCATCAACAACATCAAGATTTGAGTTGAAAAGCTTAACATCTTGTAAAGAACTGACACAAACTGACAAATGCGAAGGTGTTAGCATTATCTTGGCATCTTCCGTAAAAATTCCACCCCATTTATTTTTTGCTTCATTAAACAAATTCTGAAGTTTATCTTTTAATTCTGTTTCAGTATCACCATAATTACGGAATTCAAGATGACGGTCTTTTTTGCGACCGCTTTCCATCTCATCATATAACTTGGTGAAAATTAGTTTGAAAACTTCCTCAAACACATCAACGCCAGCATTAGCAAGCACCTCGTCCTCCATTTCCAAAATCAAATCCTTGAGAGACTTGCGCTCATTAACCAATTTGTCTTTCTTAACCAAA
>JAFZWX010000177.1 GCA_017617145.1 Treponema sp.
CAATTGTTGGAACTCGTGTTGGTTCTACTGCCGCCCTGGTTCCGCTTACAACTTTTATAGCACCTTATCTTGCTCGCCTTATAGAAAACGCCCTGCTTGAGGTAGACAACGGAATTATAGAAGCAGCGCAGTCTATGGGTGCAACTACCCTTCAGACAATTTTCAAATTTGTTCTGCCGGAATCCTGCGGTGGAATTATTCTTGGAATTACAACCGGTACTGTAGGTCTTCTTGGTGCAACAGCAATGGCAGGTGCAGTCGGTGGTGGTGGTGTTGGTGACCTTGCCCTTACCTATGGTTACCAGAGATTCAACACTCCGCTTATGACAAGTACTGTAATCATTCTGATTATTTTTGTTCAGCTCATTCAGGCAATCGGTTCAAGAGCCGCAAAGAAAAATGGTAAATAACTTAAAACTGGAATATCTTTTTTCTGACTCAGAAGAAATAGATCCAACCGCCTTGCCAGATTATACAACTCTCGATTTTGTAAGTAACGGCTCTCACATTTACGGAGAAATTTTGTGGCCGTCTGCAAATCATCCAAAACCGCATCCTTGTGTAATTATGCTTCATGGCTTTCCGGGAACTGCACGTAATGATGATATTTCTCATGCGCTGTGCCGGATTGGTTGTGTTGTAATTGTTCCTCATAATCGCGGAGCCTGGGGAAGTCAGGGAAAATATTTAATCACTCATTGTATCGAAGATGCGCAGAATCTTGCAGAGTATGCCCACTCACAGGAGTTTACGCAAAAATATAATGTAGACCCGTCACAGATTTTTTTGCTTGGACACAGCATGGGTGCTAATTCTGCTTTGAATGCAGGCCGTAAGCTTGACTGGATTGGCGGAATTATAATGCTAACCCCTTACGACCCTACACGCTATTTGAACCGTGCAAAAGAAAGTTATTTCCGTTCGCTTCTGGAAGAAGGAAAGATTTTGCAGTCTGACGGAATTGATGCCATTTATGAGGATGTTGTTGTAAACCGAGATGAAATCAGCCATCCAAAAGCCTTTGAACAGGTAAAAGATAAAAACCTTCTTGTTGTAGGCGGCACTTATGATTCTGTTTCGCCGATTAACGAAATGATTTTGCCGCTGTGGAAATTGCTCGAAGCACATGAAACAAAGGCTATTCAACGAAGAGTTGAGTTTCCTACAGAGCACGGACTTTTAGGCCGCAGAATCAGCGTAATTAAAGAGATTGCAGGATTTATAGACAGTGCCTGCAAATAGCGGCCTTACACACCTATAACTTTTTCTTATACTTCATAATAAAAAACTAGTATTAGCGCAAGTTATAGATTTTTGTTATAACCTATTCAATCAATAGACAGATTGCCGCGTCAAGCACGACAATGACACATTGTCATCATCGGGCTTGACCCGATGATCTTTTATCTGGAGGTATAAAATGCCCAATATAATTGAACTTAAAGACATTTACAAAACTTTCACAGACGGCAAGAAAAGCTTTAATGCTGTTGAGGCGGCGAGCATTTCTATTGAGCAGGGAGAGATTTTTGGAATTATCGGATTTTCAGGGGCCGGAAAATCTACTCTGGTCCGCACAATCAATCTGCTTGGTCGTCCAACATCCGGCAGTGTAACAGTTCGTGGAAAAGATTTTCTAAGCCTTTCTCCAAAGGAACTTCGCGAAGAACGAAAAACAATCGGAATGATTTTTCAGCATTTTAATTTGATGAAAAGCCGTACTGTGTTCAGCAATGTTGCTTTTCCTCTTAAACGCAGCGGACTTTCAAAAGAAGAAATTTCAAAAAAGGTTCGCGACCTGCTTGCACTTGTAGAAATTGAAGACAAGGAAAATGTTTATCCTTCACAGCTCAGTGGAGGACAAAAGCAGCGTGTTGCAATTGCGCGTGCCCTTGCAAATAATCCGGATATTCTTTTGTGTGATGAAGCAACAAGTGCGCTTGACCCTACAACTACTCGTTCCATTCTTGCACTTTTGAAAAAACTGAATAAGGAGCTTGGTCTTACAATTGTTATCATCACTCACCAAATGGAAGTTATAAAAGAAATCTGTTCTAAGGTTGCTGTAATGGAAAACGGCCGCATTGTTGAACAGGGCGAAGTTTTTGATATTTTTGCTTCTCCAAAAGATGAAGTAACAAAACGCTTTATTCGCTCAACTTCAAGCCTTACAAAAATTGAACAGCTTATTGCAGAAGATTCTCCTGTTGTAAAGCTTGCAGCAGACGAAATACTTGCACGCTTTACCTTCAAAGAAAAAAATGTTTCGGAGCCGATTATTTCTGCAATGTCGCGCCTGTACGAAATTACAATCAACATTATTTTTGCAGATGTAGAAATTGTTCAGGACGCACCAATCGGCGGAACAGTCGCAATTGTAAGCGGCAAACCTGATATTATAAAACGCGCACTTGCTCATATAGAGCAACAGGGCGTTGGAGTTGAAATACTTAAGTCTGGAGCACAGGAGGCATAATCATGACAGAATTCATCGAAAAAATTTTACCAAACGTTTCATCACATCCCGAGCGATTTTTTAACGGACTGCTTGAAACTTTTATAATGACACTGTGGGCAGGCGGTATAAGCTTTGTAATTGGTCTTGTGTTCGGTATTGTGCTCATAGTAACAAAGAAAGGTTCAATTCTTGAAAATAAAATTATCTACCAGATTCTTGATAAGGCAATAAACTTTTTCCGTTCAATTCCTTTTATCATTCTGCTAACCGGTGTAATGCCGCTGAGCCGACTTTTGATGGGAACAGCA
>JAFZWX010000178.1 GCA_017617145.1 Treponema sp.
TATTTTAATTAAATTAAATATTAATCAAGATATATATTAATTATTAATAATGGAGGAAAAAGACAAAAATCAAAAAGGGGAAGAATTATTAGAAGTAGATGAAAAAGGAAAACCAGTAGAAAAAAAAGAAGAAGCAAAAAAACCAGCGGCAGGGTCAGAAACATTTACCCATGTATTAGCCATATTTCTAGCATTAGTACTTTTAGGTTTATTTTTAAAAATTTTTGTCTTCTATCAAAATACTGATAAAACAAATTTATATCATAAATATAAAACAGCAGATGATATGTTTAGAAATGTAGGAGAAACTATAATAAGATATATAAGAGAAAAACCAAAAGCTAGAATAGGTTTAGCTTCTGGCAGTACCCCAGAAGGATTATATAAATATTTAATAAATAAATATGAAAAAGGTGAAGTTTCTTTCAAAAATGTCCAATTTTACAGTATTGATGGATTTTGTGGTGTTCCAAAAACTGATAAAAATAGTTATTATTATTCTTTAACAAATAACTTTTTAAATAAAATAGATGCACAAGAAAAAAATATTCATTTATTAAATGAAGAAGGATCCAAATTAGAAGATTTCGAAAAAAATGCCCAAGAATATAATGAATTATTAGAAAAAAATCCAATTGATTTACAAATATTAAGTTTTGGAGAAAATGGTCATATAGGATTTAATGAACCAAATACTAATTTTAATTTACTTACTCATATTGTCGAATTATCACCTGAAAAAAGACAAGAAAAAAGTAAAATATTCGGTAGTCTTGATAAAACTCCACAATATGCTATTACCCAAGGAGTTAAAAGTGTTTTACAAGCAAAAGAAATATTTGCTATAGCTAAAGGAAGTGGTAAAGCTCAAGCTATTAGTGATTTAGTTAATGGTGTTTATACAAAAAAATCTCCAATAACTGCTTTAAGAACTCATCATAAAGTAACTGTTTTTACTGATGAAGAAGCCGGATCGAAGATTAAAGAATTTAATAAAAAGTTTTAATAATTAAAATATATTGTCATAAGATTATCATTTAATTGTGATTTAAATTAATTAAATAAATAACACGATGTCTTTCATTGGCACTTTGCTTTGGTAAGATATTAATGTAAGGCTGGTAAAAGGAGGTTTTGTGATGGAAAAAGAAACCGTATATCTTAAGAAAGAACCTGCTGCAATTGCTATGCGTTTTTTTAGAGAAAATGAAGAATATGAAATTCAGATAATGAAGGAATGCGAATTATTCTTCGAAAAGCATGGTGTGTATCCGAATGCAATTGTTATGAATCCTCAAACTGCGGAACGTTGGGAGAATACAGTAGAAGATTCTGCTCTTGAAACAGAAGTTGATGGATATCTTGAGAATATGACATTTGATGACATAAGAAAGGCTGCTGAGAATGCCGAAGGGATTTGTGAATTCAAAGCTTCGGAAGATGGAAAATCAACAATCTTCGCAACTCCAAAATACGAAATCTTTATTCTGGAAAATGAAGAATATCAGGATGGTGTGTACCAGCTATTCAATGGCTATTCTCCAATCTTGGGCAATGGAAAATTCTCTTTCCCTGTAATCAATATGGTAGAGACTGGCAGAAAGATTCGTGACCTTGCTGATGAAAAAGGAATTAAACCTGTTCCAATCAGCGTAAACTTTTCGCGTAATGATTTTGACCAGTGCGATATGGTTAAGGAAATCACAGAAATTACAAACAAGTACAACTACCCTCACGAGCTTTTGGTTATTGAAGTTACAGAAAGTGCATTCTCAAGCAATCACGAATATCTTGAAGAACAGATTGCACGATTCCATAAGGAAGGCTTTAAAGTGTGGATGGATGACTTTGGAGACGGATTTGCTTCACTTAACGTTTTGCAAAAGCACAACTTTGATCTTATTAAACTTGATATGGGCTTTATGCGAAACTTTGATCCAGAAGGTAAAAACGGTCAGATTATTACAGACATTATCCGTATGGCACAGCATCTTGGCATTCACACTCTTTGCGAAGGAATTGAAAACCGTGAACAGCTTGAATTCTTGCAGGATGTTGGTTGTGAAAAGATTCAGGGCTACTACTACGGAAAGCCAATGCCAACAACAGACTTCTTGCTCGAAGCACGTACAGGAAAAATTCCAAGAATTGAAGGCACCGAAAATGCTGAATTCTTTGAAGACCGCTGGGGCTTCTGGTTTACAAGAGATATGTTCAATGAAGTTCCAGGTTCAATTCTTGTTTACAAAGCAAGCGGCAACGAAGATATTCTTTATGTTTCAAAAGAAATTCTTGAGCTTTTTGAATGCGACACAATTAAAGAATTCCTTGAATATACAAAACACAGCTTCCGTAATGTTGTACATCCTAAGGATCTTGAAAAAACAGAAAACGCAATCTGGAGCCAGATTAATTCCAGCAACAAGATGCGCGACTATGTAAAATACCGCATAATCACAAAGAAAGGAAACATTAAGACAGTAGAAGATCTTGGTCACCTTGTTCATCATAAA
>JAFZWX010000179.1 GCA_017617145.1 Treponema sp.
AACGATTCAGTTTTGTTTTTTATTTTGATGAGAGACCTTTTTTTGTTCTCAAAAAAAAAGACTGTTTACTTTGAAAAACAGCCCTAAGTTGTATTTTTTTTAGAATTAGTATTGACAACTTGGGGCCTTATATGTGTTATATGCTATTTTTTATTTTCTAATAAGGCATAGTAAACTTGCATCTAGGATAATTTGAACATCCATAGAATTTACCATTCCTTCCATCTCGTAATTTTAACTCACCATTGCATCTTGGGCAAATTAAATTTCTCATTTTTTCCTTTTTCGCAGATACATTTTGTTTTATGTTTTTTACATGTTCTTTTCTTGCTGTTTTTTCTGTGATTCTTGCAGATTCTAACATGGACTGAATTTTCATAAGGTCTACAGAAGTGATGCATTTTTCTACACAATGATTTCTAATAGTTGAGTTCAATTGATTATTATAAATTACAGGAATAGATGATTCTATATTCTTTAAAGTTGCACTGCCAGAAAAAACAACTATTGGAAAATATTTTATATAAGGAAAATCAGATAATATATTTTTTAAGGCATATATATGACTCCAGTTTTGTTTTATTGGATTTCTAAATGTATGTTTTTCTTTATAGATTATCTGAGTCCAATTTTCAGATTTTTCATTTCCAAAAATCCACCCTTTATAATTCTTTGTTTCAATTACAAAAATACCATATTCTGATAAAACCAATTGATCTATTTGTGATGAATATCCATTTGAACTTTTTATTAAAAGATCTTTAAGTATAATGTATTCATTTCCTAGAAAACTCAAATGTGTATTTACTTTGAATTCTCCAACAGAACCCTTTATTTTCGGAGAAAAGATTTTGAGAACTATCGAAATAATTAATACAAATATTATCCAGAATGGCATTATAATATAATTATACTAAAAGCGGGCTTGACCCGCTTTCTTTAGAATTTTCGAACTTTATAAATTCCTCGAGGCTTAGAAGTCCCATCTGTTGAAGTCGAGAAATCATAATACAAACCTGTTCCATCTGGTTCAATTACAAAGGAATATCTAAATCGATCTGAACCATCTCTTGAATAACTTCCCCAATCCCATCTTAAATCAAGTCCTTGTCGAGAAAAATAAGCTTCTTCGCCTTCTGTTCCATTTCCATAAAGAACAAATCCGATATTGTTTTCTTTAAAATATCCTACTTGAAATCTTACCTCATCAACAAAACTATCATAGTTGTATTTATCAACTGCATACCATCGTTCTACTCCACCAAAAGCTGTTTCTGAAATAGAAATTCCATCTAAAATTAATATTCTATCCCTTGCACTTGAAGGCATGGAAGTACAAGAAAAGAGGATAATTGAAGTTATAAAAACTGCTATTAAACAAAATAATTTTTTCATTTTCTAACCTCGCGCCCCAATAGGGCGTCCATATAACTATAGCCTTAAACGGTTTTGCGGCTTGACCGCAAAATCCGCTTTGAAGGCGTTGTTAGGCGAATTTTATACATGAATTAATATTATTCATATACAACAAATGCCGCCCAATAATATGGATGTTTGTATTCATCGCTGTTTCTGAATTCATTTTTTACCTTGCGGTATGCTTCCGAATATGACATTCCGCTTTTTACTTTTTTATACATTCGTGTCATAAACTCTGCCGTTGCCTCATCATCAACACACCATAATGTTACGCCCACATTTTTAGAACCAGCGACCATAAATGCACGGGAAAGTCCGACCATACCTTCGCCTTTCTTGATTTCACCCAAGCCTGTCTGACAGGCAGAAAGACAGACCATTTGCGCATTAAGATTCAAAGAACAGGCTTCCCCGATTGTCAAATAACCATCATCTTGGGATTCTGAAATTTTTCCCGAAACTTCCGAGAACAAAACACTGGACATTTCAGATAAATCATTATCAAAATATCCGTGACAGGCAAAATGTAATATAGAATAATTTGAAAGCAATCCGTTTTTTGACATAGACTTTAAGGTTGCTTCACTTGCAGATTTTTGAGTTTCTACAGTAGCCTTTTTAAAAGTCGCTTTTTGTAATGCTTCCAATTCAACAACTGTTCCAGGCAAATCATGCCAGTTTAATTTCTTTTGATCAAAATATTTTGCAGAACCTTCATTTTTAAGAATATTCTGCAAATCTTCAACTGATAATCTTGTTTGATTATCAACCGTTGCAAAACTTCTGTCATATCCGCGTTTTCCGTTTCCACGCAAAGTCTGATTATGCTCTTCCTCGGAAAGTGATTTGTCATACCATGCACCACCAAACAACAATGCATCCGATGATTTTGATTTTACCTTATCTGCAATCATGCTGACAGAAACAGAAGGTGAAATGCCGATTGCATACTTTTTACCGAAATCAGCTGAATCAGCATTTTCTCGAAGCATATCAAACGGCAAAAATGCCAGATTACCGTCAGGAACGATAAGCAC
Organism: Treponema sp.; assembly: GCA_017617145.1. The sequence goes on from JAFZWX010000179.1 coordinate 2,457, forward strand.
ATCTTTTACTCCTTTTATATATGGCAAGACAGGTTGTACAAGTTTTTCATAAAGTTCGTTTCTTTGATTTTCAAATGTAACTTCCGATTTTATAGGCCAGTGCGTTATTGCATCTCGTAAATAATTGATTGCAGAATTGTAATCGTAGGACGAATCTAGAGGAACGGCAGTTATTTTCTTGTTTGTAATAATAAGGCAATAAGAAGAAAACTTGATATCTTCAGCACATTTTCGTGTATTCGATTCTTTCAAAATTTCACAGTCATCTAAAATTGTTGGATTCCATAGAACATATTCAAGAATTACTCTATTTTTTCCACACCATTTTTGGGCATCTTTTGCCTTTACCGTTTTCGGATTACGAAGTTGAGCATAGGTCGGAAGTCGCTTTGCAATTTTTTCATCGAGTTTTGAAAGGGCTTTTTCTGCAACGGAAAGATTCTTTTCTGCCTGTGACATTTTTTCTGAATCACGCTTATTAGCACTCAGTGAACTTTGCGTTTCTATTTCTTTTCTTGCAATTGAGATTTGCTTTGTAAGTTCCTTTATTTGCTTGCGTTCAGATTCTGTCACTCCGTCAAGCGATAGTGCTCTTTCCAATCCGATTTGATCCAAAAAGCCACGGCTACGAAGCATCTCTGAATATTCAAATGCATTCTCTAGATTGTTGTTTTTTGCTTCAAAATCAATCGCATAATAAAGAATTGGCAAAGTCTCTTTTAATAAATCAGATTTTAGCGATGCCATATCAAGGCGAGCATGTTCCGAAGTATCTGCAACAAGAGAAAACATTTCATGGAAAAAATCTTTTTCATTTGAGAATGAATCTAATCCTGCGGTTATATAAAATGTTCGCATTGCACTGTCGATTGTGCTTTTATAAAACACGGAGTTTTTGCGTAACTCAAAGGACTTCTTAAAACATTCGGCAGATTTTTTTATATTCTGAAAGTCTGGATTCTTATAAAGTATACCAAGGTCATAATAGGAAGTTGCCTCTGTTCCTGTGTAGCCTAAAATATTTGCTCTTCTGCAAACTTCGTTTTGATAATATTCAGCCTTTTCATAATCATCAAGACAGAAAAAAGCTGTTGCTATACTGCCAACTAAAGATAAAATTTCTTCTGTATCTTCTTGTTCTAATTCAATGTATAAATCTAATGATTTCGCATAGAAAGTCAGTGCTGTTTCATAATCTTTTTTCAATCCATAAATTAGTCCAAGAGAATGATATAGCCCAGCCATTCCAATAGTTTTTTCACCCCAATACTTCTTGCTGGTTTTAATCGCTTCCTGACAGTAAAAAATGGCATTAGAATAATCACCTTTGTTGCTGTAAATATCACTGATACTACTAAGTACATTTGTTAAATTTTGATGCGGGTGAGTTTCATAATATTTTTTGCATTTCAGGAGTATCGAAAGAGAACGGGAATCATCGCCCATCAAGGCATAGCATTTTTCGATTTCTGCTAAATAAACAGCAATGGATGCGGAATTGTTTTCACCATAGTTTTTATCAAATATTTCTATAGCTTTAAAACCATAAGTCAGAGACTGATTTATATTCGCAGTTCGCCTGTAATAGTCCGCAAAACTTTGATATAAATAAGCAAAATTTATATTATCTGATTGTAATAGTGATGTGTAAATTTCTTCGGCTCTTTTTAATTTTTCAAAAGCAGTTGTATAATTTTCTGTAGCAGTGAAAACTTCAGCCAAATCTATTAAGCTTTCTGCAAATTCCAATGAGTTTTCACCTAAAGTTAAGTTTCGTATTTCTAACGCTTTTGTGAATTCGTTGATTGATTCCTGATAATTACCACACTGATAGTCCATATAGCCTACATCCCTGTAAGCATTAGATGTTTTTATATGACTCTCTCCATAAACTTTAAGATTTATTGATAGTTCTTTTTTAAAATATGAAAGAGCGTTTTTATATTCTCCAAGTGCCTCATATATGTTGCCGAGTTCTAAAGCAGTATCTGATGCAAACTTTGCTGCATCCGCCTTTGTCTCCGAAGCTGTTTTAGCTGACTGTATTTTTGATGATTCAAAAATTTCCAATGCTTTTTTCAAATTGGAAATTGCATTATCATATTTTCCGATTTTAGAGTAACATTCTCCAATTAAAAAATAGTCATTCCCTATATAAATATGATTTAATCCATAAGTCGTTTTATCATTCGATAAACTCATCTCATAGTTGATAACCGCACTTTTATAATCCCCTTTATTAAAATACTCGTTTGCTATTTGAAAATAGGACTTTGAATTTTGTGAAGATGCTGAATAAGCAATAAAAATAAACGAAAATAAAGCAAATATTTTCTTTGACTTCATCTTATTCTCCGAAATTTTAAAGAATTTGAATCATATTAAGTTCGTCTTGTTCTGATGCTGTTAATTCAATGTTTTTATTACCTTGCTGACTGACAAAAATTACTATTGTAAAAATTCCAATTACTGCAGAAGGAATGAGACTGATATAATTGTGGTTAGAGTATTTAAAAAGCCAAATTGAACAAAAGATACATCCAATAAATGAAATGATAGAAAACAACGCACTCGCCCACATGTTCACTTTTGTAACCGAAAAATCAAACTCCTTTGTCGGATTCCATCGGCTTCCTGTTGTTTTTGGATTCAAATAAACATCGTATAATGATCCGATTTCTGATCTTTCAAGTAATGAAACATGAGTTTCCCAGTTTTTCTGCCAAAACTTAGAGCCTTTATTTACCATGTGCCATGCAACTGAAAAGAAAAAACCTAATCCTGATAAAGCAGAAATTACAGGAACTAAAAATGAATAGTTGCAGGGAAATTCTTTACATGAGCAATCAACATACTTACAAAGAACTACGAACAATGCAGTGTAAATAACTGTAATAAAAGCCCAAAAGAATCCAGTTCGCTTCCAATATAAATCAATTTCGAATTTTCTTATGTCTTGGGCTTCTTTTAATGCATTGAAACGCATGTTTTCCTTATCAGATGTTTTGTCATTTGGAAAAAGTTTTAGATAAGTATCGATTTCAGTCACTTGTTTTGCAGTTCGATTTTTCTTTTCCATATTTTTCCCCCTTTTAAAAGAACAAAGCCTTGCGATTGCATTACTAACCACAAGGCTAAAAAATGTTGAAAAATTAGTTTGTGTACAACTCAAACCATGAGCAATATCTTGAATTGTTGACTACTACAATATGAAAATTTCCATCCCAACGTGGAACAAAACTACACCAAGCGTTTGAACTGTAAGATGTATCTTTATCTATGAGATTCCAGTTTGAATCATAAATATACAAGTCCAAATCAGCTCCATCCGTAGAATAAATATCTACTTCTGCATATCGCCCAGCTACAAATCCGACATTATAGTATGAAGCTCTGCTCTTACCGTAAACATAACTGAAATCATATTTTGGTCCACCAAAAGCTCCGCGAGTTCCGGCTTTTACCAATTTTTCAACTGTCTTTGCATAGGCAAGCAATGTCTTGTCTTTTCCTGCAAGTTTTTTACCATCAGCAAGCAACTGTTCTGCGGTATACTGTTTCTTTTCTGATTGACTTTCCTTTGCTCCAGATTCATCTTGAGTTGCTTTTGTTTTCATTTCCTGTTTTGGAACTTGTGCAAGGATTTCTGCTGCACAAAGCAATGATGAAGCAGAGCCGTTTTTGTAACCGTATTCTGCAAGCTGGAAAGCAGTCTGAATAGAAGCCATTTCTTCTGAAACAGGTGCTTTCAATTCTTCTTTGGCTTCAATTTCAGGTTGTTTTGCCTGCTGAGCAAAAAGTGATGTTGCAAGCAATGCACCAGCAACTAAAGTTACGATTTTTTTCATTTTCATGAAATTCTCCTTTAAAATTGATTTTATGTAAAAAAGATTTATACAAATCCTTTCATTACCTAATGAGAGGAATAATATCAGTCCAGTAAGAGTCTGTTTCCCTGTCATAATTGTTTATAACAACATAAGGAGCAGAAGGGTCTCTTGTTATCAATGCAACGCTTACATCACAGCCCCGTTGTTTCATCAGGGCTTTTACAGAGGAAGCCAAAACTGTATTTGGATTTACTCTTCTCATATGATCAAAGTCAATTACATATCCCATAGACTCAATCCAAGTTGGAACATATTGGTCTACAATTGATTTTCCGTATCCTTCGTGATAAGTGTAGGTGTCGTAGAGCCAATAATGAATTTTGCCATGACCTTCGATGTATGCCCAACCGTCCTGCTCTTTGTAAGATTCTGCCACATCGTAAAACCATTTTCCGTTTAGTGTTACTCCTGAATCCCAATGCCATCCACCACTTTCTATAGGCGGTTCTTCTGCGAATGCGGCAAAAGTAAGAAGTAACAAAAATAAAATCAAAAATTTCTTTTTCATAAATGCAGCTCCTTTTAGAATCAACCTATTCTAAATACAAAAATAAAAAACAATTCCTACTTATAATACAAAATAAACCTATTTATAATAAGTTACAAGTTTTTTTACCTATTTTTCATAAGTTCAAAATTGTGTTCTTTAGCTGCAAAATATACTGAAATAATGGAAACACAAGATTTAAGAGAGGCCTTGAGCTATAATTTAAAGAAATACCGCAAAAATAAAGGCTGGTCGCAGTTTGAACTGGCAGAAAAAGCTGAAATTTCAGAGCAGACTGTAAATTCAATAGAAGGTTTACGATTATGGCCAAGCGACAAGACTTTAGCGAAAATGGCAAATGTATTAGAAGTTGAAATGTACCGTCTGTTTGTTCCACAAAAAATATCTATACAGTCTGAATCTATTGCAGAATTGAAACATGCCGTTGTAAAAACAGTTGAAACACTTGTTCATGACACTTTGAATGACTGGGAAACGCAGTAAAAATCACTTGACAGAAATTCATAAGCTATATTATATTTTAATTGTGGGAAAGCTCCGTCCCTTAACTGGAGAATGTAATTTGGGGAAGCTCCGCCCCTTAACTGGAGAATGTAAATGGCGGCTGTAATAGGTCGCCTTTTTTTGTTGGAGTTCCAATGTCGTATAAGTTTGTGATTATCTCAGATAAATACATAAAATATCTTAGAAAAACAGAAACGCGAGTAATGTCAAATAAAGCTGATTCCCGAATCTATCATCGCAAATATCTTGGAATAATCGAAAAACTCAATGACTTCAATTATTTCATACCGCTTTCATCTCCAAAACAAAAAGATTATACACAGAACGGCAAAATCAAAAATGATACCCTCATTACAATTTACATGAAGGATTCTAAAAGACTTTATGGAACGCTTCGTTTCAACAATATGATTCCTGTTCCTGAATCCGAGGTAATAAATTACGATTTGAACGATGAAGGTGATTTAAAATACAAACTCATAGTTTTTAATGAACTTTACTTTGTTCGTCAAAACAAAGATAAAATAGAGCGCACTGCCAAAAACCTATACGAGGCAAAAAAGAATCAAGATAATCAGCCTAATGGTCAAAAGCCTCTATTAGAGATGACATTAGATTTTACTCAATTGGAAGATTTGTGCTTAAATTTCAAAAAATAAATTTCTTCTGTATTTAAATAAGCGGGCTAGTGGCCCGTCCGCCTAACTACGCGCTTAAACGGTGGCGGGCCTGACCCGACATCCGATTTGAAGCGCATGTTAGGTTTAGTTCATTGCAAACTGAGATTTTGGTGTGAATTCAATTTTTAGATTCATACCCAGACCTTCAGCTAATCTTTTTAATATTTTAATTGTAGGATTACCTGAACCATTTTCGATTTTGCTTATATCTGATTGAGCAATTCCTGTAGTTTCAGAAAGCTGCTTTTGTGTTACGTTGCAGGCTTTTCTTGCATCTATAAGTGAGGAAATAATTTCATATTCTGGTCCAAGTGCGTCATATTCTTTTTTGAAAGATTCATCTTTCATCTGTTCATTTAATGCCTCTGTAAGTGTCATTTCTTTTCCTCCTTTTGCGGATGCTTTGCAAGATAATCCTTGCGGTATTCTTTCGCCCGATCAATTTCTCCTGGCGGAGTTTTCTGTGTTTTCTTTCGAAAACCATGTGTTACAATTATTTTATTTCCTACAAAGAAAAAATACAGATTTCGTATAATATTTGTTCCTTGTTTAGTACGAAGTTCAAATATTCCATCATCAAGATGTTCTGAATAAGGTAAACGAAGTTCTGTACCTTTTTCTTCCAATAACTTTAAATCACGGAAAGCTTTAGCTCGAAGCTTGACTTCGAGCGTATTAAGGAATGTGAGGCATGGTTTTTCACCATCTTCCTTTTCATAAAACTCTACCGTAAATTTATTTTCCATATTTTTAGAATATAGGATAAATCCTATATTTGTCAACAAAAAAGGCGGGAAATAATGAACTAAAAGTTTTTGAAAGTATTAAGATATAAATAATTTATTTATGATTCTTTTTTTTATAAATCTACATATCTAACCGTGATTTACTGCAATTTGAACAATTATTCCAGTTTTTGTCATTTTCAGTTCCGCAATTTTTGCATATCCAATTGCCTTTAACAGTTGTTTTAGGAATAGATTCTTCTGGAAGATCTCTTCCGCAGTATCTGCATACTTTTGCGTCAATTTTAATAATTTCTGCACAAAATGGACATTTTTTTGAATTACCGGCGGATATAGAATTATTTTCTATTCCTTCTTTGTTTGCACCTACCATCAGAAGAACTATTCCACCAACAAGAGGAGATAAAAAAATTGATAATGCTAAATAAGTTCCAAAAGATTGTCCTCTGTTTTTTGCACCATATGCAACAGCAAATGCAAAAATAAGCCATGTAATAGATATACCAAAAACCATAGTATAAAACCTCCAAAAATTTCAAAATTAGAAATGTTGGAAGATTTTCCTTACTAACAGCAAGTGCCGCGCAAAGCGGCATCAACCTAACTAGCGTTTTAAACCGTAAAAACGGTTTTGCGCACCGCGCAAAATTGGCGCAAAAGTTGCGGTGCCGTAAAGGCACGAAAAGCAACTTTTGTGAAAAAGTTTTTATCGGTTTTGAAAACCATGTTATGTGCTGTTTACTCTATGCAAACAATTTTTCTTGTACATCTACTTCATCATTATAATTCATAATAATAAGATGTTCCGCTTTTTTATCGTTTCTATTCATAAAACTTACCGTATAAGTTTTGTCAAATTGTTTTATATTTAACCCTTTATTTTCATATAAAGACAAAATGTATGGGGTAGCTTTTATTACCATCATCCATTTTGCTTTACATTCATTGCATAAATAATTTGCAAGACGGGCTTGGTCTTCTCTTGTAAAATCATTTTGAGCATAAGTGCTGAATTCAGAATCGTAAGGTGGGTCTAAAAATACAAAATCATTTTCTTTAGGCTCATTTTGTTTGAAGAATTCTTCAAAATCTAAATTTTCAATTTTTGTATGAGAAAATTTATTCAAGACTTTTTCAGATTGATAATAATTAAATTTGTTATCCAGTGTTTTTGAATTATAACTTGTACCGCCATACGGAACATTAAACTCGCCGGCATCGTTATATCTAAACATACCACTGTATGTATAATTGCGAATAAATAAAAATAATGCTGTATAAAGTTCTGAGTTTTTTTGAACTTCTTTGTCATTATACAATTTTCTAAAATACATATACAATGCACTCATAAAAGCTGTTTCAATATTTGCTTTTACATCTTCATCAGGTAAAATCCATTTTTCAGCTTCAAGTTTTTTCATTCTTTGAAGCTTACGAATTAGGTTTATTTTAACTTCTGAAACAAATACACTTTTATTTATTGTAAAAAAGTCGGGAAGATTGTTTAAAATGTTTTTTTCGTTTTCTTTTACAAAAGTTTCTATTTTATTTTTTAATTCTTTAACATCAATTTCGTTGTTTCTAAAGCTAATAAAAAGCTTTTCTAAACCTATAGAACTTGCATAATTAAGAGTATTTTTCCATGCAGTTTCTATACCGTTTGCCCATCTATAAAATTCAGAATCTTTTGTTGAAATGAATTTATACAGATTTATCAATTCATTTGATTTGTCATTGATAAAAAAATTATCTGCATTAAAAGCCATAAATACTGAACCGCCACCTACAAAAGGCTCGTAATAATTATTGATTCTTGAAGGGGCATTAGGGAATATAAATTCTAATTCTTTTTCTTTTCCACCTGGCCATTTAATTAATGGTTTCAAAGATGTTTCTTGATTATAAACTTGACACATGTTTTTTATACTCCATTATTCGTTTTTTACCAGCATTAAAATAGTTTTCATCTAATTCAAAGCCAATAAATTTTCTGTTTAATTCAAGTGCTGCAACACCTGTTGAACCAACGCCCATGAATGGGTCAAAAACAACATCATTTTCGTTACTTGAAATTGTTATCATTTTTTTTAATATTGAAACAGGTTTTTGCGCAGGATGTTTTGGTTCTTTTAATCTTTCAGGAGCCATACATATTGGACTTTCTAAAAAATTATGCATTTCTTTCTGAGAAATAAAATTCCACGTATGTTTTTTATTCCAACAACAGAAAATCATTTCACAACTATTTAAAAAACCAGCCTTAAAAATTTTGGGGGCAGGATTTGTTTTATGCCAAATCATGAAATTACTTGTATCAAATCTATGGTCTAAACAATTATACCAACGCCCAAGTTGATTATATGAAGTAAAAATAAAAAGATTTCCTGTGGGTTTTAAAACTCTAATAAAATCTTCAACCCAATCTTCTGGATTAAAATCAACCCAATCCCAATCTGCAACATCATTATTCATTGGAGTTCTACCTGGTAAAGGAATATTACCAGTAGAATGCTTCCCGATATTGTACGGCGGGTCAGTCAAGAGAAAATCAACACTATTATCTGGAACTTGTTTAATAAGTTCTTTACTATTACCTTTCTTTAGGTAACAGTGCCAATCTCTTTCCAAATTAAGCATTAGGCAGATAAACCTTTTTTATTTTGTTTAATGCTTCGATTATAAAATGAGCATTTTTCTTATACTCATCTAATACGATTTCATAACCTTTGTCGGTTTTACAAACCATATTCCAAAAATCGCGACCTATTTTTAATTCATCTTCGCTAAAGAATTGTAAAACTCTCCCTTGCTTCCAAGGTTTTTCTTCGCCATAACGGTTATAGGCTGTTGCAAAATAGATTTTTACTTTTTCTTCAGAACCTAAATTATTTGCAAGAATACAATACTGTTCTAGTAAGGCTTCTTTTTCGGAACGAGCTTTTTTATTATCCAAATCGCCACCAATTTTAAGTTCTATTAGATAATGCATTCCAGTTTCTTCATCGATTAAATAATAATCACTTTCGTGTCTCTTATTAATGATGTCATTTTTATTTTTCTTTGTAATACCTACATAATCAGAAAGTTGAGGTTTCCTAGCATGACGCTTGTATTCTTCAAGAATGTCTGCAATATATTCAGTTTGTTCTTTATAAATATTTCCCTCTACATGCTGAGAAACTGTATAATGTAAAGTAGCAATGTTTATTGCCATTTTTTCAAGCATATTTCCAAGAGAAGAATCTAACGACCTAGAAAGAGCCGAGTAGTATTGAATATCTGCACCTAAAGCAGCAATAAATACATTGTGGATTTTCATGTTTATTGTGCCTTCGTCATCGTCAAATTCTTGTATATGCCTATCAGAAAAACCTGATGCATAACTTTCTACATGGCTTTTCACTATGGCTCTAATCGCTTTTTCATTATCTACTGTCATTTGCAACTCCCATTTTACAAATCTATTATTCTTTTGGTGTAACTATAAATGAAATCGGGTCAAAATTATAATTTTCAAACAATTCTTTTGCAGAAATAATTTTTATTTGCCCATGTGATGTTTCAGGATTGAAATTATAAACTCTGTAAATATAAGCATTGTTATTCTTGTTTTCTTCAAAAAAGGACTTCTCATTTACACTCATATAAAAAGGAGTTTCTACATTGCCTGTGGTTGTTTTTACTTCAATAAATATTGTTTTTCCATCCTTATTAACAGATTCAATATCATAACCAAAACCATCACCTTGTTTAGCACTCAGATGAATAACACGATTAACTGATTTTTCATCAAATTCTGCAACAATTTGTTTTTCACGTTCATAAACAAACACTTCGCCCTTACTTCCTATTTCAGTACGGCGCTCATTTTCTAAATTCCAATTAATTTTTCTATATGTTTTCTTGTTTTTTTCGGACTTTTTTACAGCAGACTTTCTTTTTGAAATTTCATTTGTAGAAATTTCTACTGTTTCTGAAGAAAGACCTTCAATAGCGGTAAAAATTGTAGGCTTTACTGTTTTATTTACTTTAAAACCTTCTGGATAAATATAGTCATCTGTCTTTGCATGAGAAACAATATTACGAATTCTTTGTTCAATAAGGGTTTCTCCACTTCTTGTGTCAGAAGCTTTCAAATCTTCTTCGTCATATTCTATATATTCTGCAAGAATCGACTTTAATTCTGTGGTATTTAACTGTCCATATTTTTCAATAATGGGCTTTATCGCTCTTCTTATTTCAGGTTCTGTATGCATATCAATTTAAATATAGCATTTTTTAGCTTTTTTGACTATTACTCGACAACTTTGCGCCCCAGTGCGGGCGTCCACATAACTACGCGCTTAAACGGTGGCGGGCGTAGACCCGACATCCGATTTGAAGCGCATGAAAATCATTAAGGCCCCAAGGTTTATCGTGCTAAGATAGATAAGCCCATCCGGGCACGATATCCTACTTTTTCTGGAGGGAACCTTAATGAGATT
>JAFZWX010000180.1 GCA_017617145.1 Treponema sp.
ATCTATGGACGGTTGTGGTTCCTATGCCAAACCTTTTTGCAATCTCCTGCAAAGTCGGGCAATAGTTGTCTTCAATGCGCTTTTCATTGATATAACCTAATATCTTATCTAAAAGATCCTTATCTTTGTGTTGCATTGTGATAACTCCTTTCTCTATGTGGAAATCGTTTTCCGTTTAGAAACATTATATATAATCACGGAAAATTGTCAAGGGGTAAAATTAAGAAATTTTTCATTACATAAAAAATGTCCCAAAAATGGGACACTCTTAAATTTGCGATACTATTTCTTCAAATCTTTTTTCAAGATATAACTTAATTTGTTTCGAATCAAACCCAACATCGTTTATCAGTGAGTTAACCATAAAACTAAACAATTTGGGGTCAGATGCATCAATGGGCAATTTATATGCATAAATATCTTCTATCATTTGTTCATCAAAATATTCCAAATACTTGTGAATTAAACTTAAAAGCCCTGGTGCGAAAAATATTTCTGCACACTTCTTATCTCTAAACTGCTTTTCTTCTGGAAATTCAGCAATTGCCCTATAAGCAAAAACGCCACTCATATCAATTCTTAATGTCATCAAATAATAAAATAATGCTTTTTCATTATAACCATTTGCAGCCATCGATCCAGCCAAACTAAAAAATATGTTTCTACCATAATTTCTCTTGTCTAATTCTACATCTTTTAGCCCTGCTTCTTCCAAAATATCTTCAAAACTGGTGTTTTTGCGTATCTCTTTATATTCATTTATTGAAAGATTTGTCAATGGATTTTTAAAATAATACTCTATGTCTATTTCGTGATCTTTTAACCATCGTTCTGCTTTCTCTGACAGAACATAAACGGTATCAGTTAACACAGAATTAACTGAATCTAAATTAGATTCCATATTTATACGTTCGATTAATTCATCCTTTTTCCCGGAATTTTTAATGCCCAATTTTGTTGCCACATCTTTAATCTGTGACGCTTTATAGATTGATAACTTTTCTTTTAAATTTGCCAATCTATAAAACTCATTATCAAACAATTCTTTATGTAATTTGTTAATGTCTTTGACCCCACATTTTAAAAACTCAAAATGAGCATATTCATCTTCCTTCATTTCTAATGGGCTTTTACAAACGCCATATTTTTGCAAAAATTTAGCATATGCCGCAACTTCATTATATGGATTATCAAGATAATTTTTTGTTTCTCCTGTTGTGACTGTAATATTAATTTCAACTTCTTTTGGCTCCTCTTTTTTAGGCAAAACATAAGAAGGTGTATAAGATGGAGTATATGTAGGCGTATAAGAGGGGGTATTATCGTAATGAACATGTCTCTCGCCGGTTGTTTTATCTATTTCTGTGTTTATTTTATCAAGAGTAGAAATTCTTCGCGCTGCAGGGAAATACCCTACTTTGCTAGCAAAAAACAACTTAGGTTCTGTAACATTTCCATCTTCATCGACATAAAACAATGTGCGACCAAAAAAACCTGGCTCCTTAATATAACCACTCTCAAATTTTAAGACTGTTTTGCCAACCCAATCCGCTTCAACAATAGAATCTCCTTTAATCTTATATAAAACTTTACCGCCTTTACCCGACTCAATTATTTCGTTGCCTTTTATAACTGCGTTATAAAAATATCCTGGAATAGTATAACACCCGTATGCCATAAAATAACCTCTAATACTTGTTATTAGTATTTTATCACAAAAACAACTCTACTTCAATCTTTATCTTAGACATAAACCTTTTTTCTGTCTTTTTGGGGCGTTTAGTTTAATTTACTCTCGGTCTATGCAAAGGCTCATAAAAATCATATTAATCCTCGTTTATTTACAATGAGGATTTTTCTTCGTCGCTTCTCTTTTCCCTTTTTTATCCCGAGAGCAAATTGTTTACGCCCTGTCAAAAAGAAAGAAAAAAGGAATTAAAGAATCTTGGTAAATACATTTGATAAATTCACAAATCAATTTGAAATAATAGAAACTTCGTTGATACATCCTGCTTCTGTTTATCAACCAAAAAAGATATTATCTGTTGCGAAAGATATGAAAATAACGGATTTTATCTGCCAAAACAATATCTCTCAAATAATTCACAGGAGGTATATGCGTATGTTGAGAAGCATTAAAAAAGCACTGGATGATGTCAAAGCAAAAGATGCCGAGACTGCAGTCACTACTTACTCTATCCGTAAATGGTGCAAGGAAGGCAAAATCAAGCACATCATGACAGGCAAAAAGATTTTAGTTGATATGCAGAGTCTTTATGACTACTTATCTATCAAATAGGAGGCAAATATGGCTTATTACAAAATTACCACAGACAAAAACGGAACGCTTAAAGCAAAAATTCAAATCTACCACAAAGACATCTCAGGCAAAAATGTTTTATGCACCAAGACCGTCTATAATACAGGCGGTCTGTCTGAGACTAAGTTCAAGCGCCTTGTAGAAAAGCAATCTGTTGATTTCCAAATTGAGCTTGACAAAAAACTCGAAGAAGATTTTGACAAAGCCCGACAACAAAAATTGGAACAAGAAGAAGCAAATCGCATTCTAACCTTCCCTGAGCTCATGGATGAATGGGCTGAAACTGTGAGAGCAAATCTCTCCATAAACTATTATGCTCACGCTAAAGAAACAGCGGAACGCTTTTATCCGTTTTTGAAAGAGCATGGACTTTATAACAAGCCCTTATCCGAAATCCGCGTAAGAGATATCCAATTGTTCTTAAACCAACTTGCAGCACCTAAAATAGTCAACACTGGAGTTTCTGAACTTATAAGAACTCTGCCTAGCTATGTCAGTTTCCGCAAATTGGCAGACGAAAAGATTTTGCCAAGATCTACATCGTATTATATGAATAATTACTATGCTCGCATAGCAACCAAAACCGCGAAAAGATTGTGCAATTATTATAACCTTGATTTTAATACTTATTTCAGAGAAATAATTGAGGCAAAACAATACTCTGTTGAAACTATTAAGAATCATAGACGCACATTAAGAACGGTCTTTAATGAAGCCGTAAGATACGAATGGATTACAACCAATCCTGTATCTAAAACAAAAGTCGGTGCTGGAGCCGGCAATACAAGCCTTAGACCAATCAACGAAAAGGAAATCTTCTCAATAAGAGAGATGAAAGAGTTTCTGCACGCTTTGGATGAATTGCCTTATGAACTAATGAACAAAAAAGTTATGATAAAGCTTATGCTTTTAACCGGCGTCCGAACTGCTGAATTGCATGGTCTAAAATGGTGCGACATTAATCTAGATAAACAAGTGGTTTGTATCAGAAGAAACAGATTATATTCCAACATAATCGGCACATATGAAAAGGTTCCAAAAACCAAAACATCTGTGAGAGATATTCCAATACCCAAAGACCTACTCAAGGACCTTATAGCATATAAGGATTGGTTTAGAATTGCTGACTCGGATTTTGACAATAAATTAGATCAATACTATCTTGCTGTAAACGAATACCGTGAACCAGAAAACACTCATAGCATAGGCCATTGGCTAGCTAAATTTGAAGAACAAAAAGGTTTTAGACACATATCACCTCACGGATTGCGTCATACATATTGCAGTATGCTCCTTTCCCAAAATGTGCCTATACAAACCGTTTCAAAATATATGGGACATAGTGATTCAGCTGTTACGCTTGAAGTCTACAGCCACTTTATCCCAGACACACAAGAAAAAGTATATAACGCCATTAACACCATATTGGGCGATGACGATTAACCATAAAAAATGTCTATCCACCTCAGACTTTTGGTGAATAGACATTTATTTTTCTATTATTGTGACCAAAATAAGATGGTATCGTATTTTGGTCATAAAAGAGAATTTATACTATTGCTTCAAGAATTGCATACAATTCCGGAACGGATTGTGAAACCGTTTCATAGATAATGGAAAGATCAACAACGCCATAATCGTGAACAATACGATTGCGCATACCTTTTATATCTCTCCAAGGCAATTCATTGTGTTTGTCTTTGAAATCCGCAGAAAGCTTGTCACTATTCTCAGCAATTTGTATTATACGAAACAACATGCTATCCACAAGCACTTCATCTGATTCAAACTCTATTTGAGTTAAATCCTTAGTATGATTAATTATAAACTCTGCATCTGATAAAATTTTATTCAAATAGTAATTGTCGTTTTTGATATTATCCATAAATCTTTATACCGTCCTTAAGTATTTCTTTTACAAGTTCCAAATTGTTGTTGAGTTGATTGAGGTCCAACACGTCAACCTTCTTTTTGAGTGCTTCTCTCAATCCTTCAACCATGCCGAAAAACTTAATGCCTCTTACATTTGCAGACACCAATAAATCCACATCGCTGGTTTCGTGTGCTTTGCCTTTGGAATACGAACCGAACAAAACCGCATATTCCACATCATAATCTTTAAACACGGATGCGCATGCTTCTTTGATTTGTTCCAATGTCAAAACACCATGTGTTTCATCCACAAAGCCATATTCTTCCAACAATTGAAAAACCGCTTTGCGTTTCATCTCTGGCAAAGACTCCTCGTTCTTTTCATACATTAAATAAGTCTTACGAGTGACACCAATCAATGATGCCGCGGCATCCTGCGTAAGTCCTTTGCTTAATCTTAATTCTTTAAGTGTCATACCGATCCACCTCGATAGCATTATACAACACTTTAAACCAAAAATCAATAGTTTTGTGTAGTTTTTACACATCAATATTGCAGTGTCATGTGTAATTTTTACACATTTGAGAGAAAAATTACACATTTTGCCAGTTTTGGCATTATTTTGGCATTATATCCTAAAAAAACCATCAAAAAATCGTTCATTTGCATTAAAAATCAACCTCATTTTTCTTACTATTTACTAGCATTTTAAAACGGCATTAAAAACAGTCCAAGCTCTATCCACCTTTGGGGTTTTGGCATTATTTTGGCATTATTTTAAAAAAAAAGTTAAAAAACCAAACAAAAAAAACGAAGATAACGAACAAAATGCACGAAAATTATTGCATAAAACACCAAAAATGTATAAAATAAAAGAAAATATGCAAAAATGGCAGATACAGCGCGACTCCTAAGCGGAATGCCGTTGGTTCGATTCCAATCACGAACGCCAAAGCACTCCTATTGCGGAGTGCTTTTTGATTGTCATCGAACTTTGCCTACGGCAAACACCTATTTGGTGTCCAACGGCATGCCGTCCTGCACGCG
>JAFZWX010000181.1 GCA_017617145.1 Treponema sp.
CAGCACCGCTAACAACCTGGAATTCAAATCCCATTGCAGCGAGCTTTTTGATGTCGTCCGGAATCAGGGCAACACGGGTTTCAAGAGGATCCAACTCTTTACATACCAGTACTTTCTTCATGTCAAACCACCTGAATTGTGATAATAAAATGTTATCTTATATAATAGTTTTTTTTTTAAGTTTCTACAATATATGAAAAGAAAATAAATGAATAAATATTAAATTTTTTTAATGATATTAAAGTTTAGGGTTTTATTAATCCGGGCGGTCCGGCTACGCCGTCAGCTGTTCCGCAATTCCCTACCGGTCAGCCGCTTCCCTCGCTCATTTCATTCGCTCAGTCCAGTGGCCCGCTTCGCGGTTGCTCCATAGCCTACCGCTTTAAACCAAAACCGTTACCCTTTCTTTCAACTTTAAAACCTCTTCTAGTGGTAATCCTATTGTTTGAGCAATTTCTTTTTCAGAAAGTTTATTTAATTTCAAAAGATTTATCGCCGCTTCTATGGCTTTTTCGTTTCGCCCTTCTTGTCTGCCTTCTTCTAAATCATAGTTTCTTTGTCTTAAATATGTCATATACTGATGCCTCCACTGCATGTTCTTTTTTGCATCATCTACATACTCTTTCAAAGTAGAAGTGAATGTACTTCCAGGTTTATTCGAAATAAGAAGTTCAAAGAATGCCCTAAGCTCCTTATCTTCAATCATTTTAGCACATAATGGGGCAATAAAGAAGATTTTGCTACTGTTTTTCCAAATATATTCGCTTGACCGTTTTACAAAAAAAATTTTTCCTTGACGAATTTCCAAAACCTATCATACAATTAAATCATTAATTTCAAAATAACAACGGAGTGATTATGAAAAAAATTTCAAAAATCTTACTTTTAAGCATTATGGGACTTGCTTTCTTAGGAACTGCAATGTCATGTTCACACGGTAATTCAGATTCAGGCGGCTATACAAACGAAGCAACGCCGGAACAAAAACCAACTTACACACCTGTAAAAAGTAAGGATGGTTTGCTTTCTGTTACACCAACAGAGGATGGTCTTGTTCTTAAAATAACAAAACAAAAAGGCTGGGCACATTTGTCATTCCTTATTCTGGAATATCCTGATAATGACTGGGCTTACGAACCTATAGAAATGTCAATTCCAATTGAACCGGATGAAAGAGCAGATTCTAAGGCAATTGAAAAAACCTTTAAGCTTGTAACAAAAGGTAAAAAATATAAAATCTGGTATCAGCATCATGGAAAGTTAAAACAAGATGGTACGGTAGATGAATGGGATGGTTATTATTCAGCAGAAAGAGATGGTGCCGCTCTTGTAACAGCAATTGGCGGTTCTGGAGATTTACACATTTCCTGCGACAAAGGATATTATTTAAGCCCACGACGTGGAATATATATGAAAAATCTCAATATTGAAAAACCTTCCATCTTGACAGATGATGAAATAAGACAAAGATGGCATGTTCGCGTTGAAAATGGCGGTAGATGGCAAAACGACACTTCTAAAGGAGAACTTTATGATAGACCTTTTGAAGGTGATGTAATCTGGTTCCCAGATGATTTTGCACCTAATGAATATTTAAAAAACACTGACAAGGCAGATAAAATTTTTATAAGCGTAGACTATAAATTCAATTTCGAAGATGTTGAATATCAAATGAACGCTTATCGCAATAATCCTGATTGGGATAATGAAAACAATTGTTCAATTGAAGATTCAAACTGGTTTGTTGATTACAAAGAAATAGAAAACACCGCTAATAAATTGCCAAAAGTTTTCATTAACAGCATTGTAGATGATGAAGGAAATATTGACTTTGTAACAAAGCCTGTAGCCGCTCATGTAAGAAAGCAGACTTTGCAATGGACACAGGAATTCGCAAACTCTCCGGCACCGGAATATAAAAAGAGCGATATTTTTGTTGATACTTCTGATGATGGAACAGGTAAAACAAAAATTGGTGAGGGTAAAGTAAAGGTGCGCGGAAATTACACCACTACTTACGATAAAAAATCCTTCAGAATTAAGCTGAATAAAGCTGCAAATTTGCTTGGACTTAATGGTGGTAAACCATTCAAAAACTGGGTTCTTCTAGCCTGCTTTAAAGATGCTTCTTTACTTAGAGATGCAACAGCACTCAAAATGTATAAGGAACTCTTCTCTGGCTATTATTCAAGTGACTGTAAGCTTGTAGAAGTTTTTGTAAATGACGATTACTGGGGTGTTTACTTACTTGCAGAACAGCAGGAAACAAAAGCAGACAGAATTGCTATTACAGAACCCCCTGAAGATGATAAAAATGCAACAAATATCGGATATCTTATAGAATTTGACAGCTACAGCGTTTACGAAAAAGATAATGAAAAATTCACTATCGATTATCTTGGAGACATCAAAGATTATAATGGTGTAACTCTTAAGGAGCCTCAAACTGGTTATACAATTAAGAGTGATATTTACGACAAAGCTCAGCACGACTTTATTGCAGATTATATGAACAAACTCTGGAAAATCTGCTACGAGGCTGTTTACAATAAGAAGTATTATAAGTTCATCGAAAACTATCAGCTTGAAGAATATACCCCAGATGGCAACTCAGACAACGAAAAATGCAAAAACTGTATTTCCCAAGTCATTGACACAAAGTCTCTTGCAGATATGTATATCTTTATGGAGCTGGTTTGCGACCCGGATCTTTATCTTACAAGCTTCTTTATGGATATTGATTTTGCCGAGGGAAAAGACCACAAGCTTCGTTTTGAAGCACCTTGGGATTTTGACTCAACAATGGGAAACAAACGTCATGCAGCTGATTCCCAGGGAATGTTTGCAGGTGCTGTTCAAAAAGAAGTAAACTTTAATGAAGACGGCTACGCAAACCCTTGGATGGTAATTTTCATTAATCAGGCCTGGTTCCGGGATCTTGTTAAGACAGAATGGACTGCCTGCAATCACGCAACTGTAAAGCAGAGTGTAAACAATTTTATTTCAGACTACGCAACATACGCAGTTCAGCTTGAGTTCAATCGCACAAGATGGGAAAATCCTTCTTCTAATAGCGAGTTGTGCCCGGCTTCTGCAGAGGCTGCTGCAACATCTCATGCTGCTTCGGCCAATTACCTTAAAGAATGGCTTTCTAAGCGCTTTGATGCAGTTGATGGAATAATTTCTGCCTGGAATTAAACAGATTGTCGTGTCAAGCACGACAATGACAGATGTTTATTGACAATGACAGATTTTTAAAAAAAATTTGACATCCTCCATTTCTGTGTTATTATTTAAGTGATAGTAAGACTATCACCCCGCGACCCCTTCGACAGGCTCAAGGACCGCGGGATCGCACAAATGGAGGATGTCATGAAAACTTATACTGCGCATACAAATTATCATGCAGATACAAACTCTATAATAGAAAAGCTCAAACTTGCAGAACTTGTTGATGAAAAAGAGTTTTCAATAAGCGAAGCCTGGATAAACGTTGGAGGCTGGCAAAGCTGGAATCCCGGTTTCGAAATCCCGCCCGGCAAACAACAGCCTTCCCTTACAAACCGTCTTATAAAACCGTGGAACAACTACCTTGTTTTTCCAAACACATCCTTTAAACCAGACAAAAATCTTGTGCTTGCTCAGTTTATTTCATACCTTCGCTGGGGCGATTTTTACCTTGTTTTTGCTTCTGTAGGAAACGTTTCGCGTGTGCTTCCTCCTGTTCAGTTTATTTTTGACCGCCGTGACAACACAATTACTATAGAAATCTGCGATAAAGGCAACGACTGGCGCTGCGACGACATAACTGCACAAATAGAAATCTTCACTGCATCATCCTTTTTTGAATGCAAAGACAAATTGCGCGAAATTTACGATTCCCTGCACTTCAGTAAAATCTCGCTCTTGGGTAAAACTCCGGGCGGCTGGGAAAGCTGGTATAATCACTACGCAAATATCAACGAAAAACTCATTTTAGAAGACCTTGAAGCGCTTCAAAAAACAGAAAATATCATTTCAAAAGGTACTTTCTCAAGTAAAATTTTCCAGATTGACGATGGCTGGGAGCAGGCCCTTGGTGACTGGAATGTACGCCCAGACCGATTTCCGCGTGGTTTTGCCCCGGTTGTAGAGCAAATAGACGCAGCAGGCTTTATTCCAGGCCTTTGGATTGCACCTTTTATTATAGATTCCCGCTCACAGACTGCTCAAAAACATCCGGAATGGCTTTTGCACGACTTGAATCCAAAACGACCGCTTGTTCCTGCAGGTTATAATCCTCTTTGGGGCAAAAATGGTACTTTTTATTGCCTTGACCTTAGCCGCGACGAAGTAATTGATTATTTAGACAAGCTTATGCAATCTGTAATTGACGAATGGGGCTTCCGCTATATTAAGCTTGACTTCCTTTATGCCGGAATGCTATTCGGCGACTACGAATATCCAACCGCTTCATATAAAATTTACAATCGTGCTGTTGCAAAGCTCACTTCTCGTCTTACAAATAAAAAAGGTCAGCCTGTTACATATCTTGGCTGCGGACTTCCTTTTGAACTTTCATTCAAATACATGCCGCTTTCGAGAATTGGCTGCGACACCTACGAACACTGGAAAAACAAAATGGCCCGCGTGTTAAACTGGAATGGCCGCAACGAAGCATATTTAAACTTAAAAGACACCCTTGGCCACGCACTTTGGAACAATACAGTTTTTGCAAATGACCCGGATGTTATTTTTGTTCGTACACAAAACTGCACACTCACCGAAGAAGAAAAGCTTTTAATTGCCAAAACAAACATTCTTTTTGGAAGTCAGTTTATGTATTCCGATGATCCTGGTAAGGAGGGCCCCGAGGAACATAAACTTGAAAATCAAATAAATGAATTCCGAAACAAATACGCCGGACAGGAATTCGGATTTATCCAGACACAAGAAGATATTTTCAAAATATTCAATCGCGACCGTTCAATTGAGGGAACTATAGATTTAAGGAGCCGCCATGCAGATATTCAATAATCCAATTGACAACAAAACTTACAAAAAAGCACTTCGCAATCAGAAAAAATTTATTCGTAAATTTGGCGATGACAGTAAAACGCAATATCATCTTACACTTGAAGATAATGATGTTTTAACTCCGCCGTTTGATTGCAAAATTATAAGAACTACGGAGACCTCTACCATAAGCAACGGACTCCCTGAAAAGCCAATTATCATAGGAAATATCCGAATGGGTTTTGGTCATTACAGAATCTCTATGGCAATGGCAAGTGCAGCTCGTTCAATGGGCTATACACCGCTTTGGCTAGACCTCAATTCGTTTCCCGAAACTACCTGTACAAAAATTATTTCATACCAGAATAATCTTTATTCTACAGGTTCCAGACTTTCGCAAAAAATCCCGATTTTTAATAAACTTATATGGGAGCCGCTCAACTACGAAGGCTTTAAAAAACTTTCTTACAATGCAGGCGACCAGATAACCGCCCAACTAATGACTCCGCTTTTTAATGAACTTCCAAAAGACACACCTTTTATTGCAACACACGTTTGGCCAAGCCAGGCAGCAGTTCACGCAGGAATGACAAAAGTTGTAAATGCAATTCCCGATAACTGGCCAATGGCGCTTCATTTGAGCGAAGGAGCTCTTCATACTGTTCAAACTTACAATACCTATTGGGGCTACCGAACTTTAAATGGTTTTGAAGCAGGAAAAATCCTGAACCCTATGAACCGCGATGATATTGTATTTACCGGCCACTACATTGACCATGAGCTTGTAAGCAACATAGAAGAAGATTGCCGTAAACGTGTTGAACGAGCTAAAGGTGCAGGCCCAATCCGATTCCTTTTTACAATTGGAGGAGCCGGTGCACAGGCGGAATTTTTTGCTGCAATAATAAAAACACTGCTTCCTTATGTAAAACAGAACAAAGCCTGCATATATGTAAACTGCGGCGACTACCAGAATGTATGGACAAAACTTCAGCAAATGATTCCGGAGCTTGAAAACGGTAGTGTTTCTACAAAGGAACACTTCAACAACTGGGTCGAAGAGCTTGAATTTGCTCAAAAAGCAACATCTGGTACAGACAAAGACGTAGGTTCCGGTATTCACGCCTTCTGTAACAAAGATATTTTTGGCGCCGTTTACATTACAAACCTATTAATGCGTGCAAGCGACATTCTTGTTACAAAACCAAGTGAACTTGCATTCTATCCGGTTCCTAAACTTTTTATAAAACGCATTGGCGGACACGAAATGTGGGGTGCAATTCATTCTGCAGAACTTGGCGACGGTTCACAGGAATGCGAAACTCCGGAACAGGCAGGTTCCATTGTAAAACTTATAATGGAAGACCCTACCCTGCTCGAAATGATGTGCAATAATATTCTGCAGCAAAAGAAAATTGGTACTTACGATGGAGCATATAAAACTGTTGAATTAGCAATAAAACGCTAAAGAAGCGTGGTTGCGGTCCCTGAGCCTGTCGAAGGGGTCGAAGGGTCGAAACCACCTCAGGAGGACATATGGAAGAAGTAGAAGAACTTTTAGAAGACGACGAAGGCAGAAAAAAAACTGTCCGCATTGAACGCATTCTGGATGTTGCTTTTGAACTTTTTGCAACCCGCGGAATTGAACCGGTTACTATGAACGATATTGCCCAAAAGGCAAAAATTGGCGTTGCTTCGTTGTACCGGTATTTTGAAACAAAAGAGATTCTTGTTGTTCGCACTGCAACTCATGTTTGGTCAACCCGTATGGAAGATGTTCTGCCAAATCTTGTAAAACCAAAATACACAAACTCAAGCGGTTATTCGCAACTCGAAGTTATTTTTGGTTTATTTGTAAAGCTTTACGAAAAACAAACAGCCTTTTTGCGATTTATCTATTTGTTTGACGCTTATGCAGTGCGAGAAAAAATCCCTAAAGACAAAATGACAAACTATGAATCAAGAATTCTTCTTGTAAAACAAATCATTTCTGTAGCAATACAAAAAGGAATTGAAGACGGTTCCATAAATCCAAAATACGGTAAGTGTGGCGATGCGCTTTACTTTACTCTGATTCACACTTTCTTTAGCACAGCACAAAAACTTGCACTTAGCGGAAATCTTTTGGATATGGATTCACAAATGAACGGGGCAAAACAACTGTCATTACTGGCAGATATTTTGTTAGCAGGACTACAGTAAGTGGTCCCTGAGGCTCTCGAAGGGCCATATAAAGGAGTTTTTTTATGAAATCACTTACACGAGGAAAAATGTGGTGTTATGCCATTGGTCAGCTTGGCTGGTCAATTATCAGCGGATTAATCGGATCCTGGCTTGTATATTTTTACCAGCCTAACCAGGAAGCAATTGACGACGGAATGATTTCGCTTATTCCACAGGGACGTGTAGTTCTTGGTATACTTACAATTATTGGACTTGTTACAGCTATAGGTCGAATCTTTGATGCCGTAACAGACCCTCTTGTAGGCAACTGGTCAGATAACTGTAAAAATAAAAATGGCCGCCGCATTCCGTTTATGCGCTGGAGTGCAATTCCTTTAGGACTTGTTTTTATTCTTGTTTTCTGCGCTCCTGTTCATGGTGTAAGCGGAATTAATACAGTCTGGCTGTTTATAACAGTTCTTGCTTATTATTTCCTTATCACCTGTTACTGTACGCCATATACTTCGCTTCTGGCAGAGCTCCCTCATAATCAGGAAGAAAAACTCAAGCTTTCAATGTGTATTTCGCTTACATTCATTGTTGGTACTTGTCTAGGTTATGCCGCACCGGTAATCTGGGGTGCATTAATTGGCGGAGGAATGGCTCGTATTCCTGCAATGAGAATTACTTTTGCAATACTTTCTATTCTTGCAACAATTTTCATGCTTGTTCCTGCTTTTGGAATTAAAGAAAAGGATTACTGCGAAGCTCAGCCATCTACTTCCAACATGATTTCTTCACTTGGAAAAACCTTTAAAAATAAAGATTTCCGCATTTTTGTTGGGCAGGATATTATCTACTTCTTTGGTCTTGCAATGTTCCAGACTGGACTTCCATTCTTTGTAACAAGCCTTCTTCATTTACCAGAAGCCTGGACTACTTACATGATGGGTGGACTAACATTCCTTTCTCTTGCCTTCTATCCGTTTGTAACAAAGATGACTAAAAAATGGGGAAAGAAAAAACTTCTTATTGCAGCCTTTATTGGTTTTGTTCTGACATTTGGCTTTACAGCAATGTCGGGCGATAAAATGAGCTTCATTCCAATTACAGTTCAGGCAATTATAATTGTTGTGCTTGGTTCGTTCCCACAGGCAATCTTTGGAATTATTCCACAGACAATAGTCGCCGACATTGCCCTTTCTGACGAAATTCAAACTGGCGAATCACGAAGCGGAATGTTCTATGCAGCCAGAACTTTTGCAATGAAGCTCGGTCAGTCTCTTGCAATGCTTTTGTTTACTTCGCTAGCAACAATTGGAATTTCCGAACAGGCATTCATTGAAGCAGCTTCTGCTACTAAAGAAACTGCAGCAGGTTCCCCAACAGGCTATAGAGTTGTTGCACTTGTAGCTTCAATCTGCTGTATTGCTGGCGGCTTAATAATGTCATTCTTTAACGAAAAGAAGGTTATGGCAACTATAAACGAACGTTCTGAGTAAGGACTGTTTCTTTTTCAACATCTTCTTTTTTGCAGAAAAGGTGTGTTTGTATAGTTTTTACAATCACACCTTTTCCTTTTTTAGGCACAATTTCAATTGTTCCGCCTGTTAGTTCAAGAAGCTTTTGTGTAATGTGAAGTCCAAGTCCAGCACTCTGAATTTCATTATTTATTTTATTATCTTCGCGTGCAAACGGCTTACAAACGTGTGGCAGGAATTTTTTAGAGATACCAATTCCATAGTCTTCGCAAACAAATTCAACAACACATTCTTTTTCATTTTTACCAGGACGTTGTCTTATACCTATTTTTATTTTTCCACCAACAGGCGAATACTTTACTGCATTCATTAAAATATTCAAAACCTCATCTGTTGTGTGAATAACATCCTGATAAATATACGGATTATAAATATCCTGCCAGGTTTCAACTTTAATTCGTTTTTTGTCTGCAGCTTCTTTTATAAGACTATAAATTTTCTCTATTGCATCTGAAATATCAGTTGCAATTTCTACAATTTCAAGAGTATCGTTTTCAATTTGAGAAAGCTCTTTCATATTGTTCAAAAAGCCCAGTAAATGTTCTTCTGCAATTTTTGCTTCTTTTATTTTTTCATTAACAATAACAGGATTTGTGAGATTTGTTTTTATATCTTCTGTTTTTTGAATGATTGTTGTTACCGGTAAAAGAATGTCTTTGATTATGTTGTCTATAAAAATATTTTTTGCTTTTTTTTCTGTTGAAACCATATGGATTTCTTTTTCAAGCTCAATATTTTTAATCATCTTGTTTGTTGCATCTGCACGCCAGCGTTCTTCTTCGGTAATATCGTTTACAAATACATAGAAAATATCTCCATATTTTTTTGTTTTTACAAAACGTCCGTAATCTTTTAAATATTTAACTGTTCCTTTTTTTGTTTTTATTCTGTATTCGACATAATCCATGTCATTATCAAATTTTATTTGAGATGCAATACTTTTTTGAACATAATCAAAATCATCAGGATACACAATTCCTCTAAAAGAATTACCTGTATATTCGCGGAATTCTTCTGCATTTTTACAGTCAAACATTTCCATTAATTCTTTATTAAAGGAAATTATTTCTAAATCACCATCGGCATGATATGAGAAAAATCCACCTGGAACTGCGTTGGCAACTTCGTTAGCTGCAAGAAGAATATCATCAGAAAAATGCCAGTCTACTTCTTCGAAATTGGCAGTCTGAACTTTTTTACTGACATTTAAAACATCTATATTAGTTATATATTTTTCATATTCCTGAATAGAAAGAGGCTTTGAATAATAATAACCCTGTATAAAATCACAGCCCAGAGTTTTTAGAGTTGCAACCTGTTCGTTTGTTTCAGCACCTTCTGCAACTGTAAGGAGTCCAAGCCTGTGCGCCATCTTAATGATATTTTCAATTACAATTTCATTTTCACGGAAGTTTCGAACAAATGAAATATCGAGTTTAAGGATATTTAATGGGAAAGTTGATAAAAGACCTAAAGATGAATATCCTGAACCAAAATCATCCATCTCTATCATAAATCCCAGCTCCTGAACTTTTTTGAGCTGTGAAATAATGACATCTGTATTTTCGGAATAAAGAGATTCTGTAACTTCCATGTGTAAATAAGCGTGCTCAATCTGATAGCTGTCAATAATCTCAATCTGCTTGTCTATTAAGCCTTCTTCAAAAAAATCACGGCGCGAAACATTTACAGATATAGGAACAAAAGAATAACCTTTTTTCTTCCAGTCTTTTATATTCTTACAAACCTGTTCCAAAACAAACATGTCTAATTTAGTTATAAAGCCGTTTCGTTCAAAAAGTGGAATAAAATCTCCTGGAGGCATAAATCCATATTCCGGATGTTGCCATCGTACCAAGGCTTCGGCCCCAACTATTTTTCCTGTTATTGCTTCGTGCTTTGGCTGATAAAAAACTTTAAACTCTCCATTTTCCAAAGCGGCTTCCATTGTTTCACTTATATGCTGTTCGTCCAAAAGATGCTTTTGTAAATCAGCTTCAAAAAAGGCTATATCTTTTCCGTAAATACCTTTAATCTGCTGAATTGCAAGAAAAGCTCTGTCGCAGCAAATAACAAACGGAAGATCATGACTTATTGGCGAATTAATACCGCATTTTACAATCTGATGTGGAATAGGTGCCGTTTCAAGAATTGATTTTGTTAAATATTGTATTCGATTAACATCAACGTTGTCGCCGTCAAAAGCAAAGAACAAAATATACTGATCTCCACCATAACGACCAACAATACTGTGAGGAATAAGTCCTTTCAATCGCTTAGCAGTGTATGCAAGAAACTCATTACACTTAGCTTCACCATATAAGGTATTTGACGATTTAAAATTGTCAAAGTCAAAGGCAAGAATCGCAAATTTCTTTTTTGGATTTTCTGCCCGTACTTTTTCTGCCCTTCGAAGAAAAGCCTTTCTTGTAAAAAGTCCTGTAAGTTCGTCTCGTTCAAGTTCAAAAATAATCTTATTTGCATTAAAAAGCTTTATACAGGTTTTTACACGATTAATAACACGACGGGCATCATACGGCTGCTTTAAGAAATCTACAACTCCATATTCCAGAAGCTCATTTTCTATTTGGGCACTTCCATGTAAGGTACTTACCAAAATAGGAAAATCTTCCAGAACAGGAATCATTCTTATGGCTTTTAAACAATCAAGGGCAACATCAAAATTAAAAATTGCTGCAGAAATAACATCTTCTTTGTCCTGAAGCTGTTCAATTATTGTATCTTCTGCATTGGAAATAACTACTTCATAAAATGGGCTTAAAATATCTGAAAGAATTTTTTCATCAGTTGGGTTATGTCCAACAACGAGAATTTTATATTTTTTTAGCGAGCCCGAACCTTCCATTTACAACATTTCCAATCACTACCCTATATTATACCACACTTTTAAGAATTAACAAAAATTTTTTTAATTTCTGATAAATCCCCGCCTGATATTTTTCCTGTGGCAGAACGGCTGAAATTACTCATATAACGCCAGGCTTGTTCACAAGTATGTTCACGGCATTCGTGTCCCTGATTATCTATGCTTGCAAAAACATTCCAGCATTTCCCGTCTGGGCGTTCAAAAAACTCAAGAGTAAGTTTGCCTTTTCTGTTAGGGTCAACTAACTCTATTTTATCTTCTCCATCAATTCCCCAGAATTTGTTTTTCCAACTTTCTTTTTCTTCAAGTTTTACATTGTATTCGGCAGCTTTTTTTGCTCCGTTCAGTTTTAAAGCATAAGCCATTCTGTTTATACATTTCTGTTCCTGATACGGAAATTCTGCTAATGGAGTTTTTTCGCCGGCTGCATAAAAAATCGGAACGCTTGTATGTGTGTTCATAGGTTTGTTGATTTTTGCAAAATAAACATTTTCTCCAATATCAACAGTTGCATCCATTGGAGCCGCAGCAGCAAGCAAATCCGGATATTCCTGAATTAAATCCCAGGTTTTTATTCCGCCCATAGAAAATCCGCTTGCATATATTCTAGTAGGGTCAATGTTGTATTGTTTCTTTAAGTGCTCAACCAACTCTATCATTTCTGTTGCCGTGCTCTTTAAATGATGTTCTACGGCTACAAGAAGAAAGTTGTTTCTGTGTGCAATGTTTGCCCAGCCGCTGATATATGAAATATAAAAAGCTGAATCACCTCCACCATGAAAAGCCAAAAGCAGAGGAACCGGCCCTTTATCAAAAATATCCTTATTGTAAAAAGCAAAATATCCAATTTTATGTGTTTCTGTTCCTTTGTCATCACCCATATTATCTGGAGAAGTTTTTATTGTAATTACCGCAGGATCAATTTTCATACCATCTTTTTCAAGATCAGGATCTACTTCAAGCTCTCCAAGCATACGACGGAATTGTTTTACAAAGCTTTCCATATCACCGGCAAAATCAGGAGCTGGTTTTTCAAGGAAATATTTACATTTAGACGCAAAAACTTGGTTTACAGTTGTAGTGTTTCCATAAGACACCACTGGTATATCGCTAGCCTGCACATTAATTTTATCTCCCTCTGTCAAATTTGTAAGAGTACAAACAACTGGAGCACAATCTGCACGCCCCCACAAACCATCGCCTTCAAAATGATTAAGACAATTTGCTGCAATAAAGTCAGCTGACTCTTCAAAACCATACAAATTTGTGTGAAAAATGCCGCCACGGATATAATAAGCCTCAAGCGTTTTTGTAAATCTGTTATAAAACTTTACAACGCCATTTTCGTAATATTCATGAATCTTAGAATTCGAAATTATTTCGCTGAATAAATCAGGAGCTGCATCTTTCCAGCCTCCAGCTGAAGTAGGATAAATAAACACAACACTTGTTCCATATTTGCGGGCAATTATTTCAAAACCGTTTTCGCGCGCAAAAGTGATAAGCTTTTCGTTATCTTCCAGAAAATCCTGGGGTGCAAATACCAGCAGATACGGTGCAATAAAACCGTAATTTAAAACATCACCCATAAGATCGTTGTCTGGCACGTAAACTGTAGTTTTAAACTTTTCAAAAGTGTGCGACCAAACAACACCACCATCCACTTTTTTCATAACCGGCATTTCTTTCATTGACATAAAAAATCTCCCTCGGTCCCTGAGCCTGTCGAAGGGCCGTCTTTTAAGTAAATCGTTTAACATAATTTTAACTCACAAATCCGATTTTTACAAATTTTTTATAGAATTTGTCTATTTGCAAAATCATCATTTCACTATACTAAAATTATGGCACAAACTTCTTTAGCAAAACAAAGCCGTGGTGCTTTGCCAATGTTCAAGCTTACTCTTCCAATTGCACTCGAACAGTTTTTCCGTATCCTTGTTTCTTCTGTCGATACAATGATGCTCAGTTCCTACAGTAACGATGCAGTTGCCGCAGTTGGACTTGTAGGTCAATATATATTTTTCTTGAATCTGCTTTTTGCAGTTATAAGCACCGGATGTTCAATTGTTCTGGCTCAATATATTGGAGCACAAAAATCAAAAAAAGAATTAAACCAGATTGCTCAGGCCAGCGCCCTCATGATAACCTTGCTTTCTATTTTCCTCATGCTGCTTGTTTTCTTTGGTTTCAAACCTTTACTCAACTGCTACCAGCTCGAAGATTCAGTCCGCGCCTATGCCCTCAAATACTTTATAATTTTTGGTGGAATTTTCTGCTTTTTTAATGCCTTCAGCTCACTCCAAGGTGCAATTCTACGAAGTTACGGCTACACAAGCGAAGCAATGATAGTTTCAATAATCGGAAACCTTGTAAATGTTTTAGGAAATGCCCTTTCACTTTACGGCTGGTTTGGGCTACCAATTCTAGGAGTTCCAGGTGTAGCTTGCGCCAGCGGAATGGCAATGCTTGTTTCTTCTGTGCTTTTGGCAATAATTATCCGCCGCAAACAAGATATTTCTTTTGAACTCAAAGGTCTTTTCCAGGTTCCAAAACAGGTTTATAGGCTCATTCTTTCTGTAGGCGTTCCAACTGCCGGTGAAAGTCTTTCATACAACATAAGCCAGATCGTTATTATGGCAATGATTAGTACCCTTGGAACAAACGCAATGTCTGCGCAAGTTTACACAATGACCATCGTGCGATTTGTTTTCATTATGGCAATGGCAATTGGTCAAGCATCTCAAATTAAAACAGGATATTTTGTAGGCGCGCGTCAAAGTGATGTTGCATATAAAAAGATTTTTAAATATCAGTTAGTTGCAACTGCTTGTTCAATGGTTATGATTTTAATTGTGAACTTAATAAAACATCCGGTTATAAGGATTTTTACAAAAATAGACGAGGTTCACGCACTTGTAGCTACCCTTTTGATTTTCTCAACTTACATAGAATTTGGCCGCTCGCTTAACCTCATTTACGTTGGTGCGCTCAAAGGCTCCGGCGATGTAAAATTCCCTGTTCTTTATGGAATTGCTTCAATGTGGGGAATTATGGTTTTAGGAAGTTACATTCTTGGAATAAAATGCGGCCTTGGTCTTGTAGGCTTCTGGCTTGGAATTGGAACCGACGAAACCACTCGCGGAATTGCCATGCTGATTAGATGGAAGAGCAAACGCTGGCAAAAGCATGCATTAGTTTAGAAACTTCGTCTTGCGTCACTAACCCACCCATATCAAAAATCTCAAAAATTTTTCCGTCTTGTTCAACTTCACGTGCCTGCATTATCCCTCTTAAAAACACCTGTGCCACATCATTTACGCAAGCACGGCAGGTATATAAATCGGCAAGAACATTTGCTGCAGAAATATCAGGTAAGTCTGGAATCCTTAATTCAATTTTTATATAACGATGAATTATTCGTGCCGCCGTCCGTCTGTCTAAAGGATTATCACAAAATCTTTCATCCTGATCTTCAAGCCAGCCGCGTGCATGACCATAGGCTAAATCTTTTTGAGATAATAGATGTACAAAGTCTTTTATGGTGATGTTCATGTTTATAATGATCAGCTTTTGTCATTGTCGGGCTCGACCCGACAATCTCTTATTTTGGGGACACTTTTATTGTAACACTGTCACACGCTTTAATTTCTGACATTCCAAATACGTCTGTAATTACTATATCTTCTTGGTCAGTCCATAAATCTTTTACCAAAAACTCTTTTGAAGTTAAAAACTTTTCTGCACCCTGCCAATTTGAAAAGCTTTTTGCAATCTGCTCAACTTTTATTTCACAATTACACTTCAAATCCTTTTCGCTCACATTTATAAAACTCAACGCTACACTTCCGTCAGCTAGCGGTTTTGCCAAAACATCAACGCGGTCTATGTTTTCTATGTAGTCCTTATCAGGAACACTACAAGGTACACTTGTATATATGCGTTTTGCCTGCACACCAAGTGCATCCTGATTCAATGCTATAAGCTCACGATTCGCAATAATGTTATAAAGGTCATCTCCGACACTTACTCTGCGTAAATCAAGACCAAGCATAAGCGGAGAGTTCATCATGCACCACATAGTAAAATGCGTTTTATTTTGAACTGGCATTAAACCATGCATTCCTATCATCAGCATATCGGGGTCATTCCAGCCTTTATCTAAGCCTGCAAATTCATCCATTACAACTGCTTTATTATATTGTGATGTTACACTCGGTGTTCCAGGATCTGCCCAGCGGCCAAAACCTGGATTCCCGTCACTTCCTACCTGAAAAGTAATATCATTTAAAATTCGCCAGGAGTTTCCTACTTTATAACCCCAGTTCTGCGGATGCGTTTTTCCCCATTCACATAGAGAAAGAACAATATCATTTTCAGGTTTTGCTTTTTGAAGTCCCTCGTGCATTGCTGCATAAGAATCCAAAGTATTTTCCTGTCTGCGATGATTCATAAGGCGGATTGTATTTTTACCGGCCGACAGCTTTACTATAATCTTCTTTGACCACACAAAAGAATCTTTATCCTTGGTAGGCTCCAGAAGATCATCATAAAAATAAACGTCTTCAACAGCGACTTGCAGCCACTCTCCAATTCCGTTTTCTTTTGAAGTTGTATATTCAACACAAAACTCGTATTCACCGTCTGCAGGGACATCTACTTCAAAATGAAGTTCACTACTTCTAACACCAACCGGCGAAGTTCCTGTGTTTGTTCCATCAAATGTTCCGATTCCAAAAACATATTCTTTATTATCATCCAGCTTTGCACACGATCCTGTAATTTGGCCTTCACAAGCAGGAATTGTTTTTTCAAAATCCTCCGAAGCACCAGTACCGCTTATTTTAATACTCTTGATCTTTGGAGCAAAAACAAACCTGGCATTTTCAGGATTCGAAAAAGTTGCGTTATCCCAAAGATAATAGCAGTTATCGACCTTAAGAAAATCAACACCCCAGTCTACATAACTTGCTGCATCTACGTCTTCATGACCACAGGTTCCAACTGCCGCACCCGCGCATAAATTAGTTCCAATATCGTTATACATTCCAAATTTCAATCCCTTGGAATGAATATAGTCCGACAAAGCTTTAAATCCGCTGGGGAACTTTACCGGTTCATTACAAAGCATACCGTCTACGCGTTCACTTTTATAACAACCATCGTCAAGGACAACATATTTATAACCAAGCTTATCTAGCCCAAGCGCAACTATACAATCAGCCATTGCACGCGTTAAAGCTTCTGTATTACCGCTGCCAAATGCATTCCAGCTGTTCCAGCCCATTGCAGGTAAACGACCTGATTTTTTTCCAGGCAAAACTTTTCCATTTGAAAATGAGTCAAATCTCATTTCGGGATTTTCAATCTTTGAGGGAGATGTTAAAGACATATTACACCTTAAACAAATCTACGTCGTCTTTAATTCGTTTAATTGCAACATTCAACGATGCAGAAATATTTCGTAATTTTTTTGTACTTTCATTTACGTAATTGGTACCTTCATTAATTTCGGCAACAGCAGACTCAATGTTATCCATACTGGTCTGAATACTGGAAACATCCTTCATAATTTCTTCGCCACCCTTTGACATTTCTGTACCGGCACCACGCACCTCGGTAGTACTATCATTCATAGCTTGCAGTGCTTCAAGAATTTGTTGTGAACCTGACTGCTGTTCTTCCATCGCTCCACGAATCTGTGCAATTAAATCTGCGGTCAAATTAATTCTGCTTGAAACAGCCTGGAACGACTGCTCAGATTCAGACGAAGCAACAACAACACGCTGAATACCCTGTTGAATATTTGAAAGCTCTTCGCTGATTTTGTTTGATTGTTCTGCAGAAGTTTCGGCCAGTTTTCGAATTTCATCGGCAACTACCGAAAATCCTTTTCCTGCTTCACCTGCATGTGCTGCTTCAATTGCTGCATTCATGGCAAGAAGGTTTGTCTGCTCTGCAATACTCTGAATCATTTCGTTTGCATCCATCATTGCAACAGACTGTTCAGAAATTTTTTGGATAAGTTCATTTACACTGGAATTCTTTTCAATACCATTTTTAGTATCAAGTTCAAGAACAGTAAATTCTTCAACCATTTTAATAACAGATTTATCAACAGAATTAATATTTCCAATCATTTCTTCTACAGAAGCCGAAGCCTCAACAACAGAAGATGCCTGTCCTTGAATCATTCCATCAAGCGATTCTATGTTTTTAGAAATCTGAGTCATTGCACTAGCCGAACTATTAATACTTGAAGATTGATTTTGTACCTGATTATGAACAAGACCTATATTATCTGCCATCTGCGAAATAGTAGATGTTGTTGTTTCAATTTCATTAACAAGAGTATCACCGGCTTCAGTAAGATTTTCTTCGGATACTTTGATGTTGCGCATAATTGAATGGAATTTTGCCAGAAACTTATTAACAGAAATAACAAGCTTACCAATTTCATCATTTCGATTTACTTCAAGCTGAACAGTCAAATCGGCTTCACCTGTACTAAGTTCATCAATAAGACCATCGACCTTACGAACACGACCAATAATATTTCTTAATGAAATCAAAATAATAAGACAAATAATTAATGTTATAGAAATTCCCATTAAAAGAATAACCATTTGAATTCGTTTTGTCGCAACAAAAACTTCAGATGTTGGAATTGTATAACCGATTGTACAGGAAAGAGCCTGAATTGGAGCAACAAAAGTAACGCAATTTATTCCGTCAACAACACTTTCTACATACAGGGAAGGTTCTTCATTTTCTTTTGCAAGCTTTGCTGTAATTGCAATTTCGTGATATACACTTATATCCTGCGAAATCATTTCTTTGTTGTTATGAGCAATAATTGTGTTGGCACGGTCTGTTAAGAAAAAGTATCCGTTTTCGCCAACCTTGTATGAACCAACTTCTTCGGCAATTTGATCCATATCCAAAAGACCTGTAATATAACCAAAACAATTTTCATCTTCATCCTTTACAGCACGAGAAATCGGAAGAACATACCTGCCTGTTTTATCTGAAGTTTCTATTGTTGCAATATAGGTTTCTTCATCATTAAAAATAATTGCATGATGATAGTCTTTACTTCTAAGCTCACCTTCTACACCAATTCGACCATCATCATGATAAGGAATTGCATCGCGGTCACAGAAAAATAAATCATCATAAGCCGGATTTTTTAAATCAGGACGAGAACACATCCAGTCAACATATTTTTCAACATCACCAGTTTTAGCAGCATCGGTTTCGGAATACACTTTCAGGTCATTTACATAACCATCTATCCATTTTGTAATTTCATCAGAACGACCAATTACTACCTGTTGTGCCATTTCATAGTAAGTCTCTTTTGTATGATTTTTAATAATCAGCGAAGGAATAATAATCATACATCCCATAAAAATTACAAACACACTAAAGATTACAGTGCCAATTTCAAGTCCGAGTCTTCTTTCTTTTAAAAGTTTTCGTTCACGTTTTGACTGCTTATTTTTCATTTTTTTTCCTTAGCTGCCTATCAGAAAAGTTTTTAAAATTTCTCCTAAATATTATTATAAACCATTTTTTTAAATACACAAATTTTTTTAAATACTTTTAATAGAAAAAACAAGAAAAAAATTTGACAAATAAAAACAAATTCTGTATATTAACGCTGATAAGTAGTGCTAAAAAGTACCACTAACACAACAAAATTCACAATTCTGGAGGCTAAAATGCAAAATTTACAGTTTACAGACAATTTAATTTCATTTGGACTCACTCGGCAAGAAGCTATAATTTATACAACACTTCTTTCTCACGGTGAAATGACTGGTTATGAAGTTTCAAAAGAAACAGGGATTTCCAGATCCAATGTATATGCCGGACTTTCAAGTCTTGCAGACAAAGGGGCAGCCTATCTTATTGAAGGCGATTCAACAAAATATCTTCCGGTTAATGTTGATACATTTACACAAAATGTTTTGAGAGAACTTAACGAAAAAGCTGAATATATAAAAGCTCATGCTCCAACTCAACAAATACCAACAGACGGTTATATAACAATTGTTGGAACAAAAAATATTCAGAACAAACTTCATGACATGCTCAAAGAAACAAGACTTAGACTTTACATTTCAGCCTCGGGAGAAATTCTTGAAGAATTCTCTGAAGAGATTGAACAGATTGCAGAAGAAGGAAAAAAAGTTGTAATTCTTACAGACAGCAGCTTCACTATTCCTAGAGCAGTTGTTTATCATACAGAACCAGAACCTGGACAACTTAGAGTAATTGTTGATTCTACATATGTTCTGACCGGAGAGCTTAATAATAACGACTCAGATTCTTGTCTATATTCAGGACAAAAAAACCTGATTACAGTAATGAAAGAAGCCATTAAAAATAAAATCGTTCTGTTGTCGAACGAGGAATAGCAATTAAAAACAAAACTAACACTCGTTAGTTAAGGAGAAATAGAAAAATGAAAATCGCCATCTTAGGTTACGGAAATTTAGGTAAGGGAATTGAATGCGCCATCAAGCACAATCCCGATGCCCAGCTTACAGCAGTTTTTACAAGACGAGATCCGTCTGCAGTAAAGGTACTTACACCAGGAGTTCCAGTTTACAATATAAAGGATATTCTGGCCCACAAGGACGAAATTGATATTCTTATTCTTTGCGGAGGAAGTGCCACAGACCTGCCAGAGCAGACTCCGGAATACGCCAAATATTTCAACGTAGTAGACAGCTTTGACACCCACGCCAAAATCCCGCAGCACTTTGCAAATGTAGACAAATCAGCCAAAGATAACGGCCACACAGCACTTATTTCCTGTGGTTGGGATCCTGGACTTTTTTCTCTTATGCGCCTTTACGGAAACAGTCTTCTTCCAGGCGGTGCTGATTATACCTTCTGGGGAAAAGGTGTAAGCCAGGGCCATTCAGATGCAATCCGCCGAATTGAAGGTGTAAAGGACGGAAAGCAGTATACAATTCCAGTTCCAGCCGCTTTGGAAGCAGTTCGTGCCGGAAAAAATCCTGAGCTCACAACGCGTCAGAAGCATACACGCGAATGTTTTGTTGTAGCCGAAGAAGGTGCAGATAAGGCAAGAATTGAAAAAGAAATCAAAGAAATGCCAAACTATTTTGCCGATTACGACACAACAGTTCATTTTATTACCGAAGAAGAACTCAAACGCGATCATGCCGAAATCCCACACGGAGGCTTTGTTTTCCGTTCAGGCAAGACAGGTTGGAATGATGAATACAACAATATCATTGAATACAGCCTTAAACTCGATTCAAACCCAGCCTTTACTTCAAGCGTTCTGGTTGCTTATGCCCGCGCAATCTATCGTTTGAATAAAGAAGGTTCAATCGGCTGCAAGACCGTATTTGATATTGCACCAGCCTATTTGAGCCCATTGAGTGGGGATGAAATCAGGGCACATATGCTGTAGGGGCCAGGAGGGGCGCCTGCCCCTCGCTACAACCCGCGTTGCGGTTTTCCGCTACCCCCTCTAACGTGGGACACCCCCGTAACGCCCCTGCTACGGCAACATATGTCATTGTCGGGCTTGACCCGACAATCTCATACAAAAAGACATGAAACAAAAAGAAAGATTCCCGGGTCAAGCCCGGGAATGACGAAACCCTGGGGTCCCTGAGGCTCTCGAAGGGCCCCCAACAAAACATTAAGGAGAAAACAAAATGGAATCATTCATAAATACATCCAACTTCTTCAAGGGAAACAACCCTGAAGAAATCGTAATGAACTACGGAACACCACTTTATGTATACAACGAAGAAATCCTTCGTAACCGTATGCATGCTGTAACTCAGGTAATTACAAAGTACCCGTATACCGCAAATTACTCTGTAAAGGCAAATACAAACATCCACCTGCTCAAACTTGCACTGGAAGAAGGCTTAAATTGCGATGCAATGAGCGTTGGCGAAATTCAGATGCTTTTTAAAGCAGGTTTTCCAAAAGAACGTATTTTCTTTGTGCCAAACAACGTTGCACCAGAAGAACTCAAATTTGCAGTTGAAAACGGCGTAATTACAAGCTTAGACAGTCTTGAACAGCTTGAATTAATGGGCCAGGTTTTCTGCGACTTAAATGTAGCACCTGTCAACAGAAAATGTGCAGTTCGTATAAATCCGGGCGTTGGTGCCGGACATCACGAAAAAGTAGTAACCGGCGGAAAAAAGACAAAGTTTGGAATTTCCGAAGAATTCATTCCAAAAATCTTCGAAATTGCCCAGAAATACGAATTAAAGATTGCAGGAATAAACCAGCATATCGGTTCGCTTTTTATGGACCCGCAGCCATATCTTGATGCAGTAACAAACCTTTTGCGCATTGCAGATCAGTTTGAAAACCTTGAATTCATTGATTTTGGCGGCGGTTACGGTATTCCATATCACAAGCTTGATGATGAAAAAGATTTCCCAATGGAAGACTTCAAAAAGCATCTGGAGCCAATTCTTACAGATTTTGTTGAAACATATACAAAATTGCCTACAAAATCAGGAATTCCAAACAAAATTCCATTATTTAAGTCTGAACCAGGCCGATTCTGTGTTGCAGAAGGAAGCGTTCTTTTAGGACGTGTTCACGCAGTAAAACATAACAATGGCAAAACTTTTGTAGGAACAGACGTAGGAATGAATGTTCTTGTACGCCCAAGTATGTACGACAGCTGGCACGACATAGAAATAATCCGCGATGGAAAAGTTATTCCACACGCAGGTTCAGATATGTTTGAACAGACCGTAACAGGAAATATCTGCGAATCCGGTGATATTCTTGCCAAAGACCGCATTTTACCACCGGCAAAGCATGGAGACCTGGCATGTATCCTTGATGCAGGTGCATACGGCTTTTCAATGTGCTCAAGCTACAATTCACGCCCCCGCCCGGCAGAAATTCTCATCAAAAAAGACGGTTCTGTGCAGCAAATCCGCCGCAGAGAAACAATTGAAGATTTGATGAGATATTTTTAATAAAAACAGCGGTGGTTGAGCCTGTCGAAACCACAATTAGAATTCATTTATGTGGTGGTTTCGACAAGCTCAACCACCACAAACTCTCCATACCATCCATTTATACAATTACACAACCCAACCAAAACCCTTCTCTTTTGCAATTATGTTTGATTAAACAAACAACCGTTCGTATACTTAAAGACTAACAAACGCTCGTTAATTTTTAAACTAACAACCGTTCGTACTTAACTAAATTGTGGATAACTATGTGCATATTGTGGAAAACTTTTCAACCCTGTTTCACGTGAAACATAAACAAACCTTTGTCATTGTGAGCGAAGAATGGCAATCAACACTCGACACAAATTTATTTATAAACCCAGAGATTTATAAAGCTTTTTTATTAATCTTTGTTTCACGTGAAACAAAACCCTTTCCAGTTATACAACCTACCAAAAACATTCAACAAACACCCTTCTTCGTAACCAGCTGAACAATCATCTCTAGATCAACACACAACATCAACTTTTGTTTCACGTGAAACAAGTTTCGAAGAATTATAAAATTTCACAATTTACAAATACATTAATCTTTCATTTATAATTTTTCTAAATCTTTTCAATTTCTGATTATACAAGAATAACTAACCCACCCCTTAGATTCTACTGTTTCACGTGAAACAAAAGTTATCCACAATGTGAATAAAATGTGCATAACTTTTATAACTAACAAACGATAGATAACAAGTTTTTAAAACAAAAAAAACCAGCCGAACGAATCCAGCTGGTTTTCTTGCCTAATGAATATTTAGAACCCCTAAACTATTTTGTAATAGTTCTCCCTTTTCTTATAGTTTTATTATTAAACATATTTTCTTGTTTGTCAACATAAATTTAAACTTTTTCTAACTAACAGTCGTTAGTTTAAATTTATGCTACCTACCGATAGTTTGTATATAAAATGGATTGCCACGTCGCTTTGCTCCTCGCAATGACGGGCATAAAAAAAGAGCCGATTATTTAGATCGACTCTTCTATAAGTTTCAATAAGGTAAACCTAAAAATTACTTTCGCAATTTTTTTAACGCTTTGCTATTAATCATCGGCCGCCAGCGGCCTTACTCCTCATCCTTATCCTGGACCTTATCAATACCTACAATGTAATCCGGTTCAGTAACACGGACAACGTTTACACCGGAAGCTCCACTGCCCTGCTCTTTAATATCAGTTGCTTTGAAACGCAGTGCTTTTCCCTGGCTTGTCATGCAGACAACTTCGTCCTTGTCTTTAACGTTGAGGGCGCCAATAATTTCGCCTTTGCCTTCTGTATTTCCAAAAATTCTCTGGCCACCTGTGCCGCGTCCATGAACTGAATACAAATCGAATGAAATACGCTTACCAACGCCCTTTTCGGTAATAAGAATCATGTTGGCATCTTTTTCAACTTTTACGGCAGAAGCAATTTCATCGCCTTCGCTAAGCTTCATTCCCTTTATACCGCAGCTTGCACGGCCCATGCAGCGGACAGAATCTTCTGTAATTCTAAGTGCTTTACCACGTCGGCTTATGAGCATAACTTCTGACTTACCGTCTGTTGCAATTGCACTGATAAGTTTGTCTCCGTCGTTCAGTTTAATTCCTATAATTCCGCGAGTCTTTGCATTCTGGAATTCTGTAGAACGAACCTTTTTAACAACACCGTTTGCAGTTGTCATGAACAGATACAAATCATCAGAGAACTGCTTGAGCGAAACAATTGTTGTAATTTCTTCATCTGGTCCAACCTGGAGCAAGCCCTTAATATGAGCTCCACGACTTGCCTTTTCGCTTTCTGGAATTTCGTGAATCTTAATCCAATAAGCTTTACCAATGTTAGTTATGAATAACAAATGCTCTTTTGTTGATCCAATGAAGAGCTGGTTTACATAGTCATCATCAATAAGGTTTGTACCATTGCTGCCAGTTCCGCCGCGACCCTGCTTCTTATACTTTGTTACTGGAACGCGTTTGATATAACCCATGCGGCTGATCATAACAACCATGTCTTCATCTTTAATCATATCTTCAAGGTTGATTTCTTCAACTTCGTCATGAACAATTTCGGTACGGCGGTCATCACCATATTTTTCGGCAAGACTCTTTGTTTCATCTTTTATCAAATTAAGAATCTTGTTGTGGTCAGCAAGCAAACCTTCCAGGTAATCAATCAAAGCCTGAAGTTCTTTAATTTCTTTCTGCAAATCTTCAATAAGCAGATGAGTGAGTCTCTTGAGCTGCATATCAACAATTGCCTGTGCCTGCTCGTCATCAAAATTAAATCGCTTTTCAAGCTTGAGTTTTGCATCCTCTGTATTTTCAGAACCTTTGATAATCTGAATAACTTCATCAATGTTGTTGATTGCTGTAATCAAAGCTTCCAAAATGTGCATGCGGTGCTTGGCAACTTTTAAATCATAAATTGTGCGGCGGGTAATAACTTCGTCACGATGATTTACAAAGTGCTGGATAAGCTGCTTGAGTGTAAGAACTTCCGGCTTGAGATAGGTTGGGGGAAGGGTAAGCATTCCTGGTTCATCATAACGAGGAGCTCCTTCCTTAACCTGTGGAACAAGCGCAAGATTTATAACACCAAAGTTAGACTGCAAGTCTGTCTTTGCAAAAAGCTGATTCAAAACAATTTTTGTGATTGCACCTTTTTTCAAATCTACAACAAGGCGCATTCCGGAACGATCTGAAGATTCATCGTTGGCATTTGTAACACCATCAATCTGCTTATCACGAACAAGCTCCTTAATGCGGCGGATAATGTTTGTTGTGTTTACGCCATAAGGAACTTCTGTAAATACGATTGATTCCTTTCCGCGCTTATCAGTTTCAATTGTGAACTTAGAACGGATAACGATTTTACCGCGTCCTGTAGTGTAGGCTTTTTTGATTCCTGCTGTAC
>JAFZWX010000182.1 GCA_017617145.1 Treponema sp.
AAACTGTGGGACAACTGTAATGTTGAGCAAAAGGGTGCCCCCTTGCCCCCCAAGAGCGGTTCAATAACATTCCTTATTTTTTACGAAGGGGGAAAAGGGGGATGCCCCGCGGCGGGGGGAAAGGGGGAACGCTTTTGCGTGCCCACAGTTTTAAGTTGCGTCACGAACTAGAGACACTTTTATTTTACCGTTTCATTATTGAGAACTAGAGGAACTGGCGGCGTGCAACCAGAGAACCCATACAACGATTTGCTTCTCGCGGAAACAGGCAGATGCACCAAGCGAAGGGTACGCGAAGCGGTCCCGTAGCGACTGCAGCTGACTGTGCTTGCATTGCTTCTTGCTTTGCTTTCACAAAGGCCACCCTGCGAGCTTTCTAGTAAATGCAAACAGTCTGTGAACGAATGGAGCGGAACGAAGTGCAGCGGAATGAGTGAACAGTCTGTTTGCTACCTTTTTGGAAGATGAAACTTGTAGAAATAGATGGCGTGTAATGAGCGGAAGCTGTACGAAGTACGGCTGGAGCGAATGGCATTAAACACACCCTTTTTCTGAAACCTGTGTTATAATAAAATTATTATGAAAATTGAACACGTTGCACTTTATGTTACTGACCTTGAGAAAGCAAAAGATTTTTTTGTAACCTACCTGAATGGAAAAGCCAATGAAGGCTACCACAACCCAAAGACAGATTTTAGATCTTACTTCATTTCGTTTGATGACGGAGCTCGTCTGGAACTTATGACAAGGCCGGAACTTGAAGAGCACAAAAAGCACCCGTTTAGAACTGGATATTCTCACATTGCTTTTAGCGTTGGAAGTAAAGCTGCGGTAGATGAACTTACTGCAAAACTTGATGAAGCTGGATATTCTGTTTCCAGTGGACCGAGAACAACTGGCGACGGCTATTATGAAAGCTGCATTGTCGGGCTTGAAGAAAACTTAATCGAGATTACAGAATAATAGATTTTCCACCCTTATTAAAACGCCGGATTTTTCACGGATAAGTAGTCCGTATGGCAAAAAAGTACCGGATTTTTCTGCTTAAAAACAGTAATAACAATCGTCATAAAAATCGTCATAAAACACTATATTACTAAAAATTAAATAAACAAAATTAGTTGAAATTTTTGGATTTTGCCTATATAATAAAACTTATGATACAGTGATAACGACAGTCCACAGGTGCTGATTTTTGTTTCTGAAAATCCGTATGTCGTTGGTTCGATTCCAACCTGTGGCACGAAAGGCTTCTGGTTTCCCGGAAGCCTTTTTTTGTGCGTATGAATACAAATAAATTAAATATCCTTATTGGCACAAGCGGCTACGACTACCCGGAATGGAAAGGAATATTTTATCCTCAAAATCTTAAACGCTCAGATTTTCTTTCTTACTACGCAACTCAATT
The DNA here is from genome assembly GCA_017617145.1 of Treponema sp. The sequence goes on from JAFZWX010000182.1 coordinate 1,409, forward strand.
TAATGCGCTGGAATTGAACAATACCTTTTACAATATGCCTACAGCAGAACGTTTGCTTTCTTTTTATGAGCGTTCACAGGGGCAAGTGCAGTTTAGTATAAAGGCAAACAAACTTCTTACGCATGAAATTTCAAGCCAATGGCAAAATGCTGCTGATGATTTTATAAATGCCGTAACACCACTTGCTCAAAAAGATGTCTTAAGCACCATACTGTTGCAGCTTCCGCAAAGTTTTCATTATACGGACGAAAACCGATTATATCTTGCTGCGCTTATACAAAAGTTCCAGGGATTCCCTTTAGTAGTTGAGTTCAGGCATAATGAATGGGTGAGGCCTTCTGTTTTTGACGGGCTTCATAAATTGCATGCAGGACTTGTTTATTGTGATATGCCAAAACTGAAATATCTTCCCGACGGTAAAACGGTGCAGACTCCTTTTATTGGAGACAATGCCTACATCAGACTTCACGGACGCAACGAAAATGCCTGGTATGCAGGAGAAGATTCTGCTCGTTACAACTACGAATATTCAGAAAAAGAACTTCAAAGCTTTGTTCCTGTGATTGAGCAGGCAGCAGTTGTATGCAAAAAAGTTCATGTGTTTTTTAATAATCATCCGAACGGAAGTGGTGCAAAAAATGCTCAGTGTCTTAAACAAATGCTTTGATTTACTGATTTCTTTCAAATTTCTTATACCTTTTATTTTATGCGGATTTCTACTATAATATAAAACATGAAATTAAATAAAAATGTTATTGCCTTTACTGGTGGAGGAACTGCCGGTCACATTTATCCTGGTCTTGCGGTTGCCGATGAATTAAAGGCGCTTGCACATAAAGAAAATAAACAGATAACTATAAACTGGATTGGTTGTTCAAAAGGAATGGACAGGCAGATTGTTGAAAAAGCAATTGGTTCTGACGGCACACGAACAGCAGACAACTTTTACGGTATTCCTTCCGGTAAACTTCGCCGTTATATTTCGTGGCAAAACTTTACAGATCTTTTTAGAATCATTGCCGGATATTTTTCTGCCAGACGCATTTTGAAAAAACTCAAACCTGCATTTTTGTTTTCAAAGGGAGGTTTTGTAAGCGTACCTCCTGTTCTTGCTGCAAAGCATCTTGGAATTCCTGTTTACACACACGAATGTGATTTTACGTTAGGCTTGGCTAACAGACTGAATTTTAAATCGGCAAAAATAATGTTTGTTTCATACGAAGAAACTAAAGCCAGACTCCCTGAAGCAGAGAAGTCTCGTGTCGTTGTTACAGGAAATCCTGTGCGTCCGGTTATTTATAAAGCAGATGCAGTGGCTGGAAGAAAATTTCTGGGGCTCGAAGCAGCACCTTCAAAACCAGTTCTCCTTGTGCTTGGTGGCTCTTCCGGAGCAAAACAAATAAATACACTTGTCTATGAAAATCTTGAATGGCTTTGTTCAAACTTCATTGTAGTTCACCAGACTGGTCTTTTAAATGCAGACGACAAAACTGAACAGGAGCTCAAACAAAAATACGCGGGCTCATATCTTCCGTATCAATTTATTTATGAACAGATGCCGGATGTTATTGCATCTGCAGATGTAATTCTTTCGCGTGCAGGTGCCAATTCAATTTGGGAAGCCGCTGTTATGTATAAACCAATGGTGCTTGTTCCTTTATGCGGAAGCGGAACTAGAGGAGATCAGGTTGATAATGCAAAGTTCTTCTTAGAAAAAAACGCCGCTGCAGTTTTAGTTGGCGACGAAGCTACAAGTGAAAATCTTTGTAACGAGCTTAATAAAATGCTTGATGAAAAAACAAGAAATGAATATGCTTTAAATATCAAGAATATGGTAGGGGAAGAGCGACCAGCCCAAAAAATTGCGCAGCTTCTTTACCAGGAGCTTTAACGGAGAAAAAAATGTTTTTTACTTTGACCGATGTGATTTTTTTAGTGATAATTCTCATATTTGCTATTGTTGCAACTGCAAAAGGCTTTATAAATGCAATTTTCGGAAAACTCTGCTGGATTTTAGGTCTTATTGTTGCATTCTTCTTTTATAAAAAGCTTACAGGTTATATGTATCAGCTTGTTCATAACGAAACAATTTCTTCCATTCTTTGCTTTGTTCTGATTTTTGTTGTTGTATTCTTGATTGTAAAAATCATTCAAACAGTTCTTTCAAAAATATTTGACGGTGAAATTATGAAAGGTCTTGACCGCTCACTCGGATTTTTCTTTGGGCTTTTGGAAGGATTTGTGATAGTTTTTGTTTTTGTTTTTATTCTTATGAATCAACCGTGGTTTGATTGTTCAAAATTATTTGAAGGCAGCTTTTTTATAAAAATACTTCAACCGCTTTTGAATTATACTTCAACAAATGTTACAATTCCGCCAGTTGGAGAAGTTGCATAATGTTAGAAAATCTTGTAGGCCAGAGTGCATCAAAATCAATAATTCAAGACATAAAAAACAACCGGTTCCCTGGCGCTGTTTTATTTGCAGGCAACAGTTGTACTGGAAAGCTCACTGCAGCGCTTGAAGTTGCACGTGCACTTTCCTGTAACGGAGACGACAAACCTCACTGGCTTTGCGAATGTCCAAGTTGCTTAAGGCACAAGGCGCTCAACTGTTCAAATATTCTTTTGATGGGACCACGCGACTGTTCTCTAGAAATTTCTGCAGCAAAAGATTCCTTTATAAAATCCTACCGCGACAACGACAGTCATCTTAAAGCAAACCGCTATCTTTTTTTGCGAAGCGTACGAAAACTCACTTTGCGATTCAGCGGAATTCTTTGGGAAGGTGAAACAAATCTTTCTAAACTTGCTCCTCTTATGGAAAAAATAAATGATAACCTTGAACTCATAGATTTTCCGCGCGACCTTCCTCTTTTTGATGAAACTGTAAAACTGTGCGGCGAGCTTGAAGCAGACTGTCTTAAGCTTGAAGCAGACTTTTTGTATGATTCAATTCCTGTTAATCAGATTAGAAACATGGAGCAGTGGGCCTGCATTAAAGCCGACGAAGGTAAAAAAACAATCATTATAGAAAATGCAGAACGAATGCAGGTTAGTGTACGAAATGCACTTTTAAAAATTCTGGAAGAACCGCCTGCCGACTGTGTATTCATTCTTCTTACAACTCAGCGAAACGCAATCATGCAGACAATCCTTTCGCGTGTAAGAACTTACAATTTTATGGAACGTCCGCTTGAAGTTCAGCAGGAAGTTATTCAGCGTGTATTTCATAATGAGTATTTTAAAGGCGAAATAAACGAATATCTTTTGAATTATCTTCCGGTTCCTGCAACAAAGCTTCGTGAAAATGCAAAGACCTTTGTACAGGGAATTTTCCATGGAAAGATTCCTGATTGTGAAACTGTAGTAAAAGATAACCAGCAGTTTGAGCCTCGCATTGAACTTAAGATTTTCTTAAATGGAATTGCCCAAACTTTCCGTCCGGTTATGCATACTCAGGTTGGGGCAGAAGCATGTGCCCAGGCTGTTACAGTTTTGCGTGAATGTTATGAAAATGTAACGCTGTATAATCAGAGTGTAAAAGCGGCTCTAGAAGTTTTAATCAGAGATTTAAGTAAAGTTAACGCATTGCATGAAAAGGTGTTCAGTAAAATATGAGAGGTTATGTAAAACGCGTTTCACAAAAAGCAGCAAAACTTTCTCAGGAACAGCTTGTTTCACTCCTTGACGATATGGTCGAGGAAAATGAAAATTTGTATTCAATTCTTGAATCTATTTCTGCCGGATTATTAATTGTAGATAATGATTTTTTTCTGCTTCAGTCAAATAAAATTGTAGAAAGCCGTCTTAATTTTTCTGTATATCTTGATGATCCTAAAGCTTCGTCATGCCCGATCTGGGAAATTATGGAAGACGAAGAAATCGGTGAATATTTTAAAAAGTGTGCAGAAAAAGAAATTACAAATACAACCGAAGATTTTACAATTATGACTAGTGGTGGTTCAGTTCGCTTTATTACAATTACAATGACACCACTTGTTCATAGCGGTGAAACTACCGGAAAAATCATTCTTGTGCGTGATGTTACCGAAAAGAAAAATCAGGAAGTACTTTTGCATCGCATGGAAAACATGGCAAATCTTACTAATCTTGCGGCTGGTATGGCACATGAAATTAAAAATCCTCTTGGAGCAATTTCCATTCATATTCAGCTTATTCAAAAGGCATTGGAAAAAGCCCGTGAAAATGAAAATGTTTTGCCTGCACCAAAATTTGTAGAAGATCATATCGATGTTGTAAATGAAGAAATTGACCATCTTAATAAACTGATTATGGATTTTTTGTTTGCGGTTCGTCCTGTAAATGCGTCGCTGCAGCTTAAAAAGCCTGGTGCACTTATTCAAAGCATTGCCGATTTTTTTACTCCGGAGTTTCACGACAACGACATTAATGTAAAGATTATTATAAAGGATGCAGAAAGCAGACTGCTTATTGATGAAAAACTTTTGCGCGATGTTATAATAAATCTTGCACAAAACGCCCTTGCTGCAATTCAAACAAAAAAGAATGCAGAAGATTGTCCAAAGGATTTTCAAGGAGAGTTTTCAATTGAATGTGCCTCGGCTGATAATAAATACTACATTATTGTAAGCGACAACGGCTGTGGTATGAAAAATGAGACAGTCTCAAAAATCTTCGAGCCGTATTTTACAACAAAGGCAAACGGTACTGGCTTGGGAATGACTATGGTTTATAAAATTGTAAAGGAATTTTCCGGCGACATTCAGGTAAAGTCCGAAGAAGGAAAAGGTACAGTGTTTACAATGGTTTTCCCGTTGCAACAAGACGGAAAATTGGCAATAGAAAGTTAGAAACGGATTGCCGGGTCAAGCCCGGCAATGACAAAGGGATCAAGCCCGGCAATGACAAATGTGTCATCATCGGGCTTGACCCGATGATCTCTTATCTGGAGGCATGTTATGTTTACTATATTAACAATCGACGACGAAGAAAATATCCGCAATGGTCTGGCAGACAATTTTGAGCTTGAAGGCTATGCTGTAGAAAAAGCCTCTAACGGTAAGGAAGGTCTTGATAAAATTGCAAAAGGCGGTATTGACCTTGTAATAACTGACCTTCGTATGGACGGCATGCCAGGCGAAGAAGTAGTACGCCATGTTACAACCGAAAATCCTGGTATTCCTATTATTGTTTTAACAGGTCACGGAAGCATAGAAGATGCCACAGCCGCAATAAAAGCCGGTGCCTACGATTTTTTAACAAAGCCGCTTGACCTTGATCACTTAAATCATATTGTAAAAAATGCCCTCAAAGGCCGCGAGCAGCAGCAGATTATTACAGAGCTTCAGCAGAAAATTAAATCTGGCGGACAAACCGACGGCATGATTGGAAAAAGTGCCGAACTCAATCGTGTAAAAGAGCTTATTTCAAAAGCAGCACCATCCAAAGCAAATGTTCTTATTACAGGCGAAAGCGGTGTAGGTAAAGAGCTTGTTGCAAAGTCCATTCACGAGCAGTCTCCACGAAAAGATAAGCCCTTTGTAATTGTTCACTGTGCCGCTCTTTCCGAAACATTGCTCGAAAGCGAATTATTTGGTTATGAAAAAGGTGCTTTTACCGGTGCAGACAGCCAGCATAAAGGTCGCTTTGAAGTAGCAAACGGTGGAACAATCTTTCTTGACGAAATTGGAGAAATAAATCAATCGACACAAGTAAAGCTCCTTCGTGTAATTCAAGAAAAATCTTTTGAACGGGTAGGCGGAAACCAGCCTATTTCTGTAGATGTCCGTATTGTTGCCGCAACAAACCGTAATCTTGAAGAAGAAGTAAAAAATGGCCGCTTCCGTGAAGATTTGTTTTACCGCCTGAATGTTGTACGCATTCCAATGCCGCCACTCCGAGAACGCAAGGACGATATTCCGCTGCTTCTTCATAATTTCCTTAGAGAGTTTAATATTGAAAATGAAAAAAATATTACAGGCTTTGATAACCGTGCAAAGGCTGCAATCTTAAAATACAGCTGGCCAGGAAATATCCGCGAGCTCAAAAACTGTGTAGAAAGTGCAGTTGTAATGTGTACAGGCGATGAAATTAAAATAGAAGATTTACCTGCAAGTGTACGCGAAAAGGGCGAAGAAAAAGTAATAAATATTCCTGTTGGAATGAAGCTTGATGATGCAGAGTTGCTCATCATTCAGGAAAACCTTGCCTTCTGCAATGGCAACAAAACAAAATGTGCAGAGCTATTGGGAATTGGCCGCAAAACCTTACACCGGAAATTGGGTGTGGATGAATAAAAAAAATGGACTTTGCAGAAAAGTCTACAAAGTCCAATAAAAAAAGAAAAAAAATCAGTGAAGGGTAATAGATTGTCGGGTCAAGCCCGACAATGACATTGTTAATTGTCATTCCCGTGCTTGACACTGGAATCTCTCTTTAGATAACCGTTCCCGAAGGAATAACGGCACCTTTACGAATAACGATGATACCGTCGGCACTATAGAATGAACCGTGGTCTCCGTCTTCGTATTTTTTACCGCTTACACCAATCTGACAATTGTCGCCGATACGTGCGTTCTTATCGATGATTGTATTTGCGATCTTGCAGTTTTGACCAATGCCTGTAACAGGTTTTCCCTGTGCAATGTAATCTGCCTTTTCATCATCGTCGTCGTAGTAATCGGCACCCATCATAATAACACCATCAAGCTCTGTTCCTTTCTCGATAATTGAGCGTACACCAATTACAGATTTGTTTAATTTACAGTCTGTAATGATACAACCCTCGGAAGTAAGAGAACTTGTAATATCTGCCTTGTTGATTTTAGAAGGCGGAAGATTACGCATGTGTGTATATATTGGTGAATTGTTTGCATAAAAGTCAAAAGCCGGGCAAGGCTCTGTGAGCTGAATGTTTGCCTCGTAGAAACTTCTGATAGTTCCAATGTCCTCCCAGTAGCCGTCGAAAACATAAGAACAGATTTTTTTCTTACCGATTGCAAGCGGAAGGATTTCTTTACCAAAGTCTGTGTATTTTTCGTTTTCGCCAAGAAGACATTCTTCCATTGTCTTAGCATTAAAGATATAAATACCCATTGAAGCAAGGAATTCTTTTTCAGGTGGAAGTGCTCCGCGTGCTTCTTGTGGTATCTTCCAGCTGTCAATATTCAAATCAGGCTTTGGTTTTTCCATAAACTCCTTAACCTGACTGTTTTCATCAATCTTCATAATACCAAAACCAGAAGCGTCGTGGCGGTTTACAGCTGTTGTTGCAATTGTAATTTCGGCACCAGATTTAATGTGGGCAGCCATAAATGCGCGCAAATCCATCTTATAAAGCTGGTCACCAGAAAGGATTACATAATGTGTTGGTTTTTGTGTCTTGAAGTGAATGAAGTTCTTTCGAACAGCATCGGCAGTTCCTTCATACCAGCCAGAATGCTCCAGAGTCTGTTCTGCAGCAAGAATTTCTACGAATCCGCCAGAAAAGCGGTCAAAATTGTAGGAATTAGAAATGTGCAGGTGAAGCGAAGCTGAGTTGAACTGTGTTAAAAGATATATTTTCTTGTAGCCGGAATTGATACAGTTAGAAAGCGGAATATCAACAATGCGATATTTACCACCAAAAGAAACAGCCGGTTTAGAGCGTTCCTTTGTAAGAGGGTAAAGACGCGTACCTTTTCCTCCTCCCAAAATCAATGCCAGTACTCTTGGTTCTTCAGATTTTGCCATATATAAAAGTCTCCTGTTAGTTTGCGAATGTATCTTTAATTATAAATCCAAAAATTCAAAATTGCAAACTTTTAATTATAATTATGCCTATAAATATGCCAGAGATTAATTGCCCCCGAGGCAACAGGGCGAAGAGGGAGTTGCCTCGGGTTCAATAAATCTCTGGCACAATTTACATAATAAAAAATTTAAAAATTGACATATAGGTCGGGGGGGGTATTATAGAAGAAAATACTCAAATTTGGAGGCTTTTAATGAAAGTTAAAAAATCTTTAATTACTTTGTTAATGAGCTTTTCGTTGATAATGTCAATGATGCTCGTTTCTTGTCCTGATCCTAATAGTGTTGGCGATGCCGATGTTATTAGGAATGAAAAAACTGGAGTTAAATTTGAAAATACTTCAGAAGGAATTAAAATTTCCTGGTCAGATATTTCTGCTGATGCAGCATATATTTCTGTTAGGAGTTACACATCTGATTCATGGTTAGGAAGTTATTATTTATTTGAAATTTTCGATTTAAAATCACAAAAGTCTGTAATAGATAAATATGTTACTCCTGGTAAAGAATATCAATATTCCATTGAGGTTCGCAATAAGAATAATAACTGGATTGCTTCAAGTAATGAATGGATTAAAATAACAGCACTTGGTGGTAAAGGCGAGCTTGATTATAATCTAACACCGAATAATGATGGAATTAAGTTAACAAAAACCGCTTCTTCTAATAAATCGCGATTCTCATTTGTAAGAAGTGGTAATTATTATAGTTCTGAATATAATTTTAATAAAACTGGTAATCTTGATTTTACAGATAAATATGTAGATGCAAACAAAGAATACACATATAGACTTAATGAACAGATTGGTTCTACAGGTTACTGGGAGAATGGACAAAGAGTAGAATACGATGATGTTGTAGAATATCCTAGATATAAAGAAAAAAAAGTAACTGCCACAGGTGGTTCTGGCTCAATAAAATTTTTAACTGTGCCACAAGCTGTTTATTCAGCAGAAAATAATAGCGTTGAACTAACAACAGATCCTGTTTTTTCTGTAACATCAAACGATTGGAGTCTGCAGCCTTATTATCATAGGGATGGCTGGGGTTCTGGAAGCTTATTCGATTCTTTTAGCTCTAATAACAAAACCTCAACTATTTATTCATGGAGAGAAGAAGGCGAATACACGCTTGAAGATTGTTGGGTGAAACTAAGTTTTGATGATTATTCTATCGGCTATTGGGAAGTAAATTCAGAGGAATCAGAAACCTTAAAAAATCTTCCTCAAACAATTACAGTTTCAGACGAAAATAAATTCCATCTTGAAGCAACTCCAACTGCCGAAGGAATTAAACTTGAATGGAAAAAACTCCCACAAGGTACAACAAGACTTGAAATTGATGATGATATTTTGGGTGAATTGTTTGAAATTAACGATTTAACTAATATAACCTCTGTTACCGATAAATATGTTTCAAAGGATAAAGAATATTCATATCGTGTTATAGCAAGAAATGCTAATGGTGACTGGTTGGAAGACAGTTCCTGGAAAACTGTTACTGCAACAGGCGGTGCTGGTGAAAACAAGTTTGACATACAGGCAACTACCGACGGTATTAAGATTACCGGTACAAGAATTTCAGATGCTTCTAGCTTTGTAATCCTTAAATCCTCTTCTGATAACAATGACAATGAAGACAAAATATATCTTAATGATACAAACCAAAACTTTGATTTTACAGATGTTTTTGTTGTTCCTGGAAAAGAGTATTATTATTCTGTAAGGGCAAGAATAGGAGAAGAAGGTTACTGGAGAAATGATGTTTATACCGGTTATGATGATTTAGTTGAATATCCACGATATGAAATTAAACAAGCAAAAGCAACCGGCGGTTGTGGAGATATAAAGATTACAAATAAACCTTCAGTAACTTATAATTCATCAGCTTGTGAATTTACATTCTCAAAAGCTCTTGAATTTTCAGTTGAACCAGAATCTTATACTATATTTTTTAATTATAGAAAGGAAAATTGGGGTTCTTCATTATTATATTATGATTCACGGTATAATCAAAATTTAAAAACAGGCTTAAATAATAGTGATGCAATTGGTGAATGGAACTTTAATAGATACTGGCTTACATTAAGATTTGATACATATTCCTATGAACATGAGGCAGATAATCTTGATGAATTTGAATCATTCCCTGCTAATCTAAATCTTTCAGAACAGGCTAAACCAAAGCTTACTGCAACTCCAACTGATGAAGGAATAAAATTCCAGTGGGAAAATTTACCGGAAAATTATCAGACTATTCAAGTAATATATAGAAATAAGAATGGAAATACAGACAATTGTATTGAAATTAAGGATAAAACAAAAACTGAATTTACAGCAACTTTACTCAATAAATCTACAGAATATAATTGTCGTATTGATGTTCTAAATTCAAATGGTCGATGGATTTCTAGTGAGACTGTTAGCGTAACAACAAAAGCCAATGCCGGTGAAGGTGAACCAAAAATTACCAATAACCCTGCAGCAACTTTTGATAATAAAAATACTGTAACCTTCACAGTCCTTCCACAAATAGAACTTTCTCAAGACTATGAATGGGAATTAAACTTTAACTATAGATATAGTAATGGAAACACTCGAGAATTATATGAATGTCGTAAAGGAGATCAGGGGCTTAAAAAAACTATTAGAAATGACATAGAAATGGGTACCTGGACTTTTGATAATATTCATATTTGGGTAAACACAGATGATTTCACTTATAATTATACTGATTATAATGTGTCAAATCTTCCAAATATTCCACAAACTATAGTACTTTCCGAAGAAAATCAGTTCAGAGCAGTTACAACTGCAACAGATGACGGAATTAAAATTGAATGGAAGAACCTTCCGGAAGGAACAAAACAAATTGAGATATGGTCAAGATATTCAGTAGGTAATCAAGGATTTGAATCTACCGTTGGTTATATATACAATTTAAAAGATATTTCTTCTTTTACAGATATATATGTAGATGCAGGGACAAATTATACTTACTACATCGTGGCCGTAACTGAAAATAATTGGATACGATCAAAAGAAATAACTGTAAAAGCAACAGCAGGTTCTGGTGAAAGACAGCTTACTGCAACTGCAGATACAACTGGTATTCATTTCACTGGAGAAAAAACTTTGGCAGATTCAGATATTCGAATAGATAGACATGTGAGTGAATCAAATAACTCTAACTATGCTTCTTTAGATAACTTCAAGTCTTCTACAAAACAGATTAGTGCTACAGATTACTGGGTATCTGACGGACAAGAATATATATACAGAATTAAAGAAAGCCCAAAAGAGAATTCTCATTGGGAGGGTGATGTTTGGATTAGTGGAGATGATTATCTTGTATATCCAAGATATAAATCAATAATTATTAAAGCAAAAGGTGGTTTGGGCTCTCTAAGAATTACTAATAATCCAGCTGCTACTTTTGATTCACAAGCATCTTCTGCTGATGATATGGTCAATTTCTCGGTTAATCCAAAAATTCCAATTCCAAATGGTTCAGATTATAATTTTAGAATTGAATTCAATTATTACCGCAATAACTATAATAATACATACATATATTATGATTCAAATAAAAATGATTCATGGGTATATAATAATAATCAGAATTCTGGAAAATGGGATTTAAATCGATATTATATTTTTGTTAATTTAAACGACTATTGGTATTATGAAAATAATATAAATGATTTGTCAAATCTTTCAGGAATACCACAATCGCTGACTTTCTAGTTTTTATAACATAACCAAAACTTAAACGCCATTGCTTTCCTCGCAATGGCGTTTTTTTACTTTTTTCACGGTTTTTTCTCATATTTTTGTAAGAAGTCCACTTTTTTTTTAATACTATATATGAGAATTTTTTTTATTCTCTCTATCTCTTATTTTATTATTCTTTACGTACCTTCTGGGCGGAAAGTGGAGGATGTTATGTCCAATGAAATTTATAATCCGAAACCGATTGAAGAGCTTACTTTTACTGATGATGGTATGTTCCAAGCTGTTCTACATCAAGAAAATGTCTGTGCAGATCTTATCGAGCGGTTACTTCATGTCAAGGTAAGTAGAATTGAGTATCCAGAGCTTGAAAAGCAGATTGCACCTTTCTTCACAACAAAAGGAGTTAGACTCGATGTCTATCTTAAAAATGAAGATAAAATAATCGACATTGAGATTCAATGCTACAGACAGTTTGCTCTTGGCAAAAGAACTCGTTATTATCAATCCATGATTGATATGGACTGTCTTATGAAAGGTCAGCCTTATCCTGAAATGAAGGAAAGCTATATTCTTTTTATCTGCAAGGATGATCCGTTTGAAACAGGTGAAAAAGATGAAAAGGGCAATGATAAATACTATGGTTTACCATGTTATACTTTTCGTAATGTATGCAAAGAAAATTCTAATGTAAATTTGAATGACAAATCGTTAAAAGTGATTTATAATGCAAATGCATACGCAGATGAAAAAGATGAAAAAATTAAGGAATTTCTGCGTTATGTAATGACTAATGATGCCGGTGAAGATGATTTTACTAAACGTCTTGCTGCAATTGTAGAAGAACTTAAGGATAACGATAAATTTAGGAGTGATTACGCTGCTATGAATTTACACGATTGGGATCTAACTAGAAGAGCAAAAGAAGCTGGTATTGAAGAAGGCGAACACAAAAATGCAGTAAAAAGTGCAAAAAACTTTTTAAAAGAAAAAATTGCACCAGAAGTAATTGCTCGTTGTGTAGGTCTTTCTCTACAAGAAGTCCAGGACCTTGTCAAACAAGAGTGATTGCACTCAAAATCAAAACATTTTTTTTCTAAACTTTCCTCTTGAAATTCCGACATTAAAGGTAAGATGTAAACAAATGCGACCCTTCGACAAGCTCAGGGATCACTGACTTGGTAAGGACCGCGAAACAGGAGGTCAGTCATAATATGATTCGTGGATGGTATACCGGTGCTTCCGGTATGAACGCTCAGCAGAACAGGCTGGACGCAATATCCAACAATCTGGCGAATGTTGATACAGCCGGATACAAACGCGATATTGTTGTTTCAAAATCATTCCCTGAACTGCTTATCCGCCGTACAAATGCAGACGGTGTATATGAAATTCCTAACGGCATGGGAAGTGCAGATGCCGCTCCAGTCATTGGAAAGCTTGGTCTTGGTGTAGAAACAAACGAAAGCTACATCGACTTTACGCAGGGCTCCTTCAAACTCACAAATACTTCAACAGACATAGCATTAAGTGGAAAAGGCTTTTACACAATTGAAACTCCAAACGGTGAACGCTACACCCGTAACGGAGACTTTTTCATTGGTAAAGAAGGAATTCTTGAAACTAAAGACGGATATCCTGTTCTTGGCGAAAACGGAATTATTAAGCTTGAAAATGACCGTTTTATGGTAAATCAGGATGGAGTAATTCTTTCTGAAGAAGGTGAAGAAATTGACCGCTTTAAGGTAGTTCGCTTTGATAATGAACGATATCTTCAGAAAATGGGTGAAAGCCTTTATTCAACAAACGATATTGCAGGCCCGGCTCACATTGCAGAAG
>JAFZWX010000024.1 GCA_017617145.1 Treponema sp.
ACTGGCCGAAAGGTAACTAAGGCAGAACTGCCTGCAACAAAATAAAGGGTAAAGAGACTGGGTTTCTGGTTGTTTCTCTTGAACTTTTTATTGGCTTTTTTCGGTGGTCTTTTGGTGGTTAATTCAGCCGGACGCTAACAGATATTCAATGGCAATTGTTGTAAATATAGATTCGAGAGAACAAGGATAATATTCTTTAGTATTTTTATACAAGGCTTTTATATAATTAATTATTGATTCAATATTAAAACTGCTGATAATCCCGATTTTCTCTACAACCACTTCAACCTGAAAAATATCACAGTCTTCGTTTATTGCTTCTTCTGCTAATTTAAAAATATCATTGGCAGTAAAAAAGGATGTGATTTCTTTTGAAGCCGTATTCTGCTCATTAATTACTTCATATAGATGATTAAACAAAGTTTTTGAAGATTGTATTAATGCACTTAATTCTTTCATATAATTTTAATTATATAAGATTCAAAAAGATAAGTCTGTCTTATGCATAAAAAACTCAAAAAAAACAATTATTTTATTACAACATAATTATAGTATTTTTATACTAAAAAGGAAAAACTATTGAATCAATGTTTCATATTCTATAACTAATACACATGCAAGAACTCTTACGAAATATTGATAAAACAAAATCTATTACTGAACACATTTCTATTATTCTCAAATATTGTTAGAGTTCGACGATTTCAACCTCACGTGGCTGAAACTGCCGAACTCTAACAGCGTAAAGATTCAAGTGCAACCTTAGCCTTGAATTCCTTGCTGAATATTATCCCCCGCAATGTACCCTATATTTTTATTTAAATTAATTAGTTTTCTTTCAAATAATAAGATGTACAATAAATATTTTTTGAATATTCTGACCAATGATAAGTCTTCCACATCTCTCAAATAGTTGTTCTAATAAATCTTCAAATCAACGAAATTGAATTACTCAGAATTTCATACTCAAAATTTACAAATCATAATCAATTACATCTTACAATTGCTTTTGATTATGAATAAGATCATATCTTTTTGATTTTTCTAATTTTTTTATTGACGATTAACAGATAAGTTTATTATATTTTAAATATAATTGTTCATTTAGGAGGCTCATAATTGACCAAACTTTTGAACAACCGGAATCTTAGCTTACTTGCCGTAAACTGGTAAGTTCTCCGCTATATGGATATCATTCGAGGAATACGTAAAAGCAGAGCTAGGCTCTCTCATAAACCTAAAACTCTTTTACGGAGAGCAAGGGGTAGTGACTGCAAGGATAATATGGAAACAGGCAGTGGAGGCAGAGAAAAAAATGGAAGGACCATTTTTCTTTAAATAAGATGTCTGTTTCGATTCCTCCCTTAAAATATATATTATTCTTCTTGATAGACCTTGCACAAATCAACAAGGGATTTATTTTCTTGAATAATGCGTTCTATATCACCTCGCCTAATTAAATTATAAAGAAAAGTATTATTATTTTCCCAATATTCAGGTTCTTTATTGAGAACTTGATTATTAATATTCATTGCAATTTCTATGCTACAAGGAATCAATAAAGATACTATATAAGAGGCTTGTTTTTCATATAATAAGTAGTAATCTCCAAAAACTTTTCTTCCTTGTTCAATATAATAATATAGAGGCTTAAGTTGCCAATCAGTATTATAATATTTTGCTAAAACTTCTAATTCTTCATATAGTGTTATTAAACGGAAATCATCACTTTCTTCTTCACCAAGTCCTAAAAAACAATCTCTACAAATATGTTCCGCCATAAAATCAATATTACTTCGTAATGAAAGCACAAAATTAGAAATTTTTAATTCTAGAAAAGGTCGAGCAGATTCTTTTGTATAAATTTCATTTAAAAATATACAGGCGTTTTTATTTGTTAAAACATTAGAAACAGGGATTCTTAAAGTTTTTAAATTCTCTGAAATGAATTTAGAAAAATTTTCTCTAATATATTCTTTTACATTAGAATAAAAAATGGTAGCTTTATCTAAGTCAATATAAACAAAAACAACTGGAACAAGCATATTATTCCAATAATTGAAACTTGCAGGCTCTAATCCATTATAACTAACAAAAGTCCCTTCTCTTCTCATTTTTATAGTATCAGATGATTTCAACTGTATCATTATCATCTTTCCAGTTACAAATCCGTTTTCACAAATTTCAAGATAACAGTCAATTCCATAATCTCGTTCAGTAATTTCTCTTACAATCCATTCGTCAGAAATAACTTGCGAAAATAATTTGAATGAGTTAGTTTCTTCTATATGTTGATGAGCACGTATAGGAAGTTGCATCTAGACTTGTTCCCATTTAAATATTTGATTTTTTTTATCGCTTTAATAACTATTTTCACTTACAACCTCACCCCATTCCTAACCAGCAACTCCCTGGCCGAATCTACACTATCCACCCCGTGCAGATTCTTAATCGGAGCAAACTCTTTTTCCCTTGCAACTTCATAAGCCAAGTTATTATCCATCATGTGAATCATGTCCAGAACAAGAAGTTCGAACTTGTAGCCGTTTGGTTCTGTTGGGGTTATAAGTTCGCCGTTTTCGTTGATGTATGGAATCTTCTTTTCTACAACATGAACAGTCAGTTGATTGTTTACAATTTCTTCAAGCTTATCCAAAGCAAAAAGATAGTTCAGGATTACGCCATATTTATATTCAAGGCTGCCGTCACAAGCTCGGGCTTCGGCCATTTCTTTGGACATTTCGTAGTATTCAACAATCGAAGGCTTGCCATCTTCCAGACAGAGCAGGCCCATTTTTTCCATAGGCTCAACCTTACGAACCACCTTTGAAGCACTCTGATAATTTCCAAGAATAGTCGCACCAATAAAAGCCGGATCCGCAATCCGCTGCAAAACGTTATCAACAGCAAAAATGTTAATCCATTTAATATTTTTCAGATGCAAATCTTTATCAAGCCCAGCCTTTACCATAGAAGTAAACCAGCCACCGTTACCGTTAGGCGAAGTAGCAAGCCGGCCTTTTTCTTCAAGAAGAAGCTTACCATTATAATCAACAGCACAAGCCATATCCTGAATAAAAAACTTTATATAATTTTTGTCGTAACCAAAGTAATTATGTTCAGCAAAAAACTTCTGAGTAACCTCATCATTTTTTTCACTCGTCATAATGTAGAGCGGAACATAAACTCCGCATTGCTTTACAACATCCATCAGATTATTGATAAGACATTCAAAAATAAACAACTCGTGAGTCAGCCCAACATTAAAACAGCCCTTTGGAAGATCAAAACCAAGTCGAGTTCCCATACCACCAGCAAGAAGGACTGCAGCTACTTCACCATTCTTAATTGCAGCAATACCAGCTTCCAGATACTTATCTATATTCTGTTCAATTTCTGCAATAGAAACTGCAGGAGGAACAGAAAACTTTCCTCTCACTGCTGAAGTATTCTGACCAATCATTTTTATGTCAGACCAGTTGATATTTTCAATTTGTTTTAGAAACTCAGTCTTCTTTGAATCAGAAAGAAAATCAAAATCTTTTAATATGTGCTGCTGATTATTTCCAGCAAGGATTTTTTCTGCGTCTTGTTTTGTAAACATTTGTAAGTTCCTTTTATTATTTTTTTAAGGGAAGAGTCCTTCCCTACGCGCCCACTTCGTTGGTCGCTACCCTTCCAGCGGGGAGTACCCCGCAACGCCCCCTAGATAATATAGACATATGTTAAATTAAAAAAAGAAATTCATAAATAAACTAATTCAAATTTAAAAAATCTTTTAAGCTCTTCTTTAAGAATCTAGATTGTTTTCCTTTTTCTCTTAAATCAGTTAGAAAAGTTTCGCAAATAGGCTCAAGAATGTCGATTTCATAATCTTTTATTAGAAATTGTAAAGTAAATTTACTATAAAGTTGTGCCATTTTATAATTTATAAAAGAAGGAGTTTTAATTTCATTGTATCCATAGTCACCAATACTTAATGGAAATTCTTCAGATTGAGGATACCTTATAGTAACAACTTTAGAATCTTTTATTTGAACTGTTGACTTTTGAATATTTGGAATAGAATCCATAGGAACAACTAAGACCTCATCAGCAGATTCTGCAATCACAAACATAATATGCTTTTTTATACCAGTAAGAGTTTCTACAGGTCTATCTCTGAAAGAATCTCCAAGTTGAATAACAGAACCTATCACTATAATATCCTTGATAACTTTTCATGCTCTGTTTTATAAATAGTTTTATTATTCAGTAGAAAATCACGTTCTTCTTTTGAATAACCAAGAAATGATAATACCTCATTTGTTCTTATAGGCAACGAGGAACCATTAGGATCTTTCCATTCAGGACAAACAGATACATCATGAACCATATCTACCATTTCCCATGGTGTTTTATCTTTGTATTTATTATCAATTTCTTCTAATATTGCTTCTTCAAACTCACAAAGTTCTCCATCATCAATATCTGTATTTATACAGATAAGGGAATAGTCTTTTTTTGCAAAATAATTATTCCAAATTATTTGAGTATCATCATTTTTTGAATTTTTAATATAATCAAATAATTCTGAAAGAACCGGTCCCTGATCCATAGAAACAGCTGTATTTTCAGTGATAGTCTCACCATAAGCATCTAACGCAACTCTATCAGCTAAATACAAAAGTTTTATTAGCTTCATATAATTGAGACTTAGATTATTTCTTTTTAGAATAAAAAATACAATTTGAATAAGCTTATTAATATTCATTCCTTCCTCAAGTTTATATTTTTATATAGAAGAAATAATGTTAAAAACATTAAACAGACAATTTATTATATATGCATTATATTAAATATGCTAGTGTTATATTAGTACGTGAAGAAAAAAAATAGATATAAAAATCAACCAGAAAAAAATAAAATTAATAAAATAATTTGCCATCTATACAAATTTTTATTATCTTAATTATAGGGGGAATTACTAATAATGGGTAAAAGAATTACTGTTACAAAGGAAACGTCGACAGGAAGAAATCTGACTTTCCATGATAATTATAAGAACAAAGATATGTCTAGACGAGAATTTGTCAAAGAAATAAAAAATGGTGAATACAATAAATATCATACCAGAATCATTAATGGCATAGAAACACCTGTGAGTAATCCTGATAAAAGCACATCTAATAATTTGGGATAAAATTGCTAAAATCTAATTACTTTATTTCGGAAAGAGATTATTCACCTCATTTACAAAAGCCTGGATTCCGCTTGCACGTACTAGAGGCTCTATATATGCAAGAAAACTACGTTTGTTATTTTCAGAAAGTTTATTATATTTAGCATGCAAGTCCATTGCTTTTTCAGATACATCTTTCATAAATTCATTAAATTCTTTTTCTTCTGATGACATTTAAAACTCCATAAATATATAAACAAAATAGTCAAACATAATAGTTCACTACAATTATTCTGTTGTAAATTTAAAAAATCTTTTTCCCTGATTCATCAAAAGTCCAATCACTTGAAGCACCACGACTTTGAGTAAAAACTGTCAGACGAGCGATATTACTCCTATTTGCTTTTTTGAATACTAATTTCGTCATATAATAAATATTCTTTGGATTCATCGTTGCAAATAAATTTATTTTTACCTCTCCCTGTAAACTACATATTTGATTATTAATTTCATCAATTAAGGCTTTACTAAAAACTCTTGTTTTAGAATCATTTATTTTCTCTCGTATAATAAATATTGTTGGATTTAAATTATACAAATGTGGAAGTCTCTCTTCTTCTATAAGATATGTATCTGAAATTACGATATTAATAAGTTCATTTTCTTTATTTTCAAAATTCTTCTTTGTTATACTAATTCTATTTTCTGTATCTTCTGCATAAACACTATCTTCTCCATAATAAAAATTCGAAAAAGTATCTTTCAAAATTAATTTTATCTGCATGAAAACCGGTACCAATATTAAAGAACATGTTTTATATCCTAAAATATTTGAACACATCCAATAATAAACATAAGTGTGATTATGATAGTGATTTCCCATATTTAATTTTTGCTCAGCATGATATTTTCTAAATATGAATAATACTATAATAAACAAAGTAAGCCCTATCAGAACATTTCCACTTTTTATTGCAAATAAAAGAAAAATACTTTTAATCTCAAGAATCGTAGTTTTAGAGGTATCAACTAAATCTTCAATTTTGGTCTTAAAATCGAATAGAATTGGTATAAAAAATGAAATTGGCAAAAGTAATAATTTAATATATTGAAATATACCATCTATAAAACTTTCTAAGTACATATTTCTTTTCTTCATATTTTTGTTAATAAACTTCCTTCTTAGCTTCTCCTTTGCCAGGATGTTCACCACCACCAAGCCACACTCCTGTAGCAAGCCAGATTTCATAATAATATAACCACTCAATTATCCATGGAATAATTGTATTTGATATAAAACAATATTTATTAAACTGCTGATATCTGTCTAAACAGATTTTTACAGCATTTTTATCTTTATATATCTTATATTTATGAGGAAAATCAGGGTCATCAAGTTTTTTAAGGTTATCACCTTTTATAAATACTTCAATTCTTGGATAATGGTTTATATGATATAGTATAAGAACATTGTAAACTTTTGACAGAGGAGTTGGTTGTATATTCCCCTCCCAATACAAATTATCACCTTTGATAGTACAGATAGATTGACGAAATGTGCTTAACAAATCTGATTTTTGTCTTGCGAGAGTAATTATTTTTTTATTTACCAAAGAATACATGCTCTTTTATTTGCATATTATCATTGCTTTTTTCAAAAGCAAAATTACTCATTAAATCTTTTCTCACATATAAAGATTTATTTTCACGTAAATGCCTTCGTATATCAGCAACATCACTGAAAGATTTTTTTACTAAGTCTTTTCCAAGAGAATCAGATAATAAACTGCAAAGATCATCAAGTCCAGTAACTTTTTTACTATCGAGAATAAAATCCTTTCTTGCTTTATCAAGCCATTTATAAAAATTTTTAGCCTTTATTATTTTTTTATTCCATTTATCTGCAAAGTTTTCATTTTGATTTACAGGATTCTCTATTCTGTAATTGCCATTTGAATCTTTTTGAATAAAAGAATCCATTTTATTCAATATTACTTCAAGTGCTATACTTATAGATTGGCTACCATCATAAGCTAATCCTGCCAAAGTTGTTATAATCATAGAAATAGGCGCATCTTCATCATCTTTTTTAAACATTAAATCACGATGGCGTTTTAATAATTTTATACATTCCTGTAATACTGTTGTATCTAAATATTTTGGAACAGGATCTACAGCTTCCATACTTCTTTGAAATTGAACTTCTTCAAGTTTTCTAATCTGAGATCGATTTATAAAACATTTCTTAAATTCAAAAGGATTACTTTCTTGAAAACGATAATTCTGAAAATCATCTGTATGAGTAATTATAATATCTCCATTTTTTTCTTTATCAAAATTTTCATTTTTTGGCATTGCAGGTAATATATCCATATGAAATTCTTCATATTCTAAAGTCCAGCATCTTTTTCCTTCAGGAGATAGTTTTTCTTTATAAGTCTTATTCATTTCAAGTTGGTGTCCAATACTAGCCTTTAATAATTTTGCAGAATGTATTTTGTCTTTATTTTCAACTAAACAGACTAGATCAATATCATAATCATCGTTATCTGAAATAGGTTTTATCGTTGTGCCTAAATTGAAAGAACCTTGAGTAAATATTGAGACTTTATAATCCGACAATCCCGTATCTAACCAATTACCAACTGATGTATATGCAGAAACAGCTTTATCATACATAGTTTTTGTAATACTTAAGTTTCTCGCTATATTATCTAAATAAATATCGTATTCTTTGTTAATCTCAGGAATCACAGATAACCTCATCTTTTAACTTTTTATTTTATCATTTTGCAACACAAGAAATTCTTATCTCTTATAATAAGTCTTATACCACGCCGCAAACTTACCTAAACCTTCTTCCAAAGTTGTACTAGGCTTAAACCCAAAATCTCTTTCCAGTTCAGTTACATCAGCAAATGTCTGATACACATCGCCGGGCTGCATTGGAAGTAATTCTTTTTTACCTGGTGCCGAAATAATTCCTTCTCTAATCAAACAGTTTTCAAGAATCTCTACAAAGTTCATCAAACTGGAAGGTTTGTTGTTGCCGATGTTGTAAACTTTGTATGGGGCGCCGTCTTCGGTTTCTGCGGGAGTTTTTTGCATTACATTTACAATGCCGGTTACGATATCGTCAACATAAGTAAAGTCGCGGTACATGTCGCCCATATTGTAAATCTGGATTGGCTCGCCTTTTACCAGTTTGTTTGTAAACTTAAAGTATGCCATATCAGGGCGGCCCATTGGACCGTATACGGTAAAGAAACGCAGACCTGTAGATGGAATCTTATAAAGCTTTGAATATGCATGAGCAAAAAGTTCGTTCGATTTTTTTGTTGCAGCATACAAAGAAACAGGATTATCAACCTTATCTTCTGTAGAATATGGAACTTTTTTATTTGAACCATAAACACTTGAAGAAGAAGCATATACCAGATGCTCCACAGGATTTGCACGACAAGCTTCAAGAATATTAAAGAAACCAATCATATTAGATTGAATATAAGCTTCTGGATTTGTAATTGAATATCGTACACCAGCCTGAGCAGCAAGATTCACTACAATTGATGGTTTATACTGAGCAAAAACAGAATCTACAGTTTCTTTGTTTGAAATGTCGCCTTTAATAAAGGTAAAATCCTTATTATGATGTTTAAGCATATCAAGACGTTCTTCTTTTAAAGAAACATCATAGTAATCAGTTATTGAATCAAGACCAATAATTTTTATACCATCAATAGTTTCCAAGATTTTTTTACATAAGTAACTACCAATAAAACCAGCAGCACCTGTAATGAGGATTGTTTTATTCAATAGTTCTATCTTTTTCATGTTTATTCTTTCCTTTATCAAAAATATTTATAATAACAGCTCCGATTGACAAAAGACTTATAAAAAGGACAAAAAAACAAATTATTATAATCATATACTTGCAAAACCTGTATAAATATCTAAATGTTTTTTTACTACATTATCAATGCTAAAGTATTTCTCTGCATACAAACGAGCATTTTTTCCCATTTTTCTACGTAATTCTATATCGTCTACTAGTTTCTTAATTTTATCTGCTAAATTCTCTGCATCCTTAGGAGGAATAACAAAACCATTGTAACCATTTTCTACTGTATCACGACATCCCACCCAATCAGTTGTAATAATTGGAAGCCCAGAAGCTTCTGCATCAATTACAGATTTTGGTAATCCTTCCATGTAAAAAGAAGGGAAACACATAATATGACATTGTCTTAAAACAGAATAAATGTTCTTTTGAAAACCAAGCCATTTGATATATTTTCCATCACAAAGAGCTTCTAGTTCTTCTTTCTTTAGAGCTGTTGGATTTGCATCCAAATCTCCACATAACAAGAATTGAATTTTTCCTTCGTATTCTCGACGGAGCTTTTGTGCAGACTCTATTAAAACAAGAACACCTTTGGCTTCAATCATTCGCCCTATAAAAACTATTTTTATAACAGAATTATCTTTCTCCTCTTCTGGAACAAACGCAAATTTCTGTAAATCAACACCACTACCTTTTATCATTATCGCCTGGTGTTCTTTAGATATGCCTGCATTTTCAAACTCATATCTATCATCATTATTTTGGAATATATAACGATAAGAAGAACGATTTACCTTTTTCAAAAGCCATCTAACAGCACATGACACTTTTGAATTTCGTTTTTCCGGAGAAAATAAAAAACCAGTTCCACTAACTGCATTTACAACATTATGATTTTTTGTAAAAGTCGCAGCTAATGTACCCCAAAGCATGGGTTTTATTCCAACATGATGAATAATATCAGGTTTTTCGTGACTGTATAATTTTTTTAGGAACAAAAAAGTTTTTATCTCTTCAAGTGGATTCATACCTGTAGGATTTTCTGGTAAATCAATAATACGCAGACCTAATGCAGAAATTTCATCTTGCTGCCCTGTAAAATGTGTTATGACGGTAACATCATAACCAATATTCTTTGCGGCAAGTGCGATGTCTTTACGATGAGATAAAAAAAACTTATCTACATTTATAACAAGAAATAGTTTCTTCATAATTACTCTACTAAAATTCACAAATAAAAAATCTGTTTTTATACCCCGTTGCCAGATCTATTATACATAATAATTACAAATTAAATTATTTACGACATTTTATTACTTTTGCAGGACTTCCAACAGCAACGCTAAAAGGTGGTATGTTTTTTGTGACTGTCGAATTTGCTCCAATTACAGAACCTTCTCCTATTGTACAACCACCAATTATTGTAACATTACATCCTATCCAATTATCATTATTAATAGTTGTTGTTTTACTCTCAATAGTTTGATATTTAATAGGAGTATCACATTTTTCAAAAGTATGTGTTGTTGAAAGCACTGTTGTTCCATAAGCAATTGAAACATCATTTCCTATTTTAATTCCACCTGCCGCAGCGATAACACACATTGATTGTATACTTACATTATCTCCTATTTCCAGATTTTCTGGATACTTAATAAGAACCATAGGAAAAACTGATACATTCTTTCCAATACTTTTTGCTAAAGAAGCAAGCCAAATATAACGGATTGCAATTCCTATTATTCCATTTTTGTATCTATTATGCTCCAACATCATTTTTCTAAACTTCTTTGGAAAACATTTCGCAAAACGAATACAAAGAGTTATTAAAACTGAATATTTATCAAATAAAGTTTTTCCAGACATTGTTATTTTCCAAAATTCTTACATTTTCTTAAATATACAATTGTAAAGAATAACAAAGAAGAAAAATAATATGCACAATAATATATCACAAGAATATTATATAGATTTAAAATAGGTGCTAAAAAAAGAGCAAACATTGGAAGCCCAACAGGAGCCAAATTAACTGCTATTTGATTTTGTAATAATGACATTTTCTTTGGAGGATGATTCTCATTTATGATATTATTTTTTAAATTATAAATTAGAACTCCATTTGCATATTTTTGATAAATGATTCTAGCTAAAAGATTTGACACAGAAGCAATTCCTCCAAATATAAGAAACCAAGATGAATCTAACCCTAAGAAATTATTTTCTATATTGAAAGCAGCAATTCCTAAAGCTATTGGTAAAAAGGCATAGCAATAATATCCACTAATGCCATCAACAACAGCCCCCAAAGGTGATGCAGTTTTAGTATAACGGGCTATATTACCATCAACGCAATCCAAAAGATGCCAGATAGGAATGAGTATAACACCAACAATTCTACAGATATTATTTGGTATTGCAATAAGAACGCAACCTGTAAATGCAACAAATATCGAAATAACAGATACTGCAAAAGCACTTATTTTTAACCATAAGAATGGAATTGTTACAAGATAAGAAATCTTTCTTACTGGTATTATAAGACCATAAATTGACTCTATAGATTTTTTTTCTTCTGGGAAAGTACTTTTAATATCTGAATATGTTACTTTCATTTGTTTCTCCTTTTTTTATAGTTACTCTTTCTTTTTTCATACAAGTTATATTTATAGAATCAATTCTCTACAAATTAATAAAGAATGCTCAAATCCTTCTTCTCTTGAAAAAGAAGAATTCCAACCAAGAGCTTCTATTTTCTCACTATTGAGACTAGAATTAAGCATAGGATTAAATGCTTGTTTCTCTTTTTCTGAAGGTATATCAAAAGATAAACTAACACCACCGAATTTAGAAAAATACTCTGCCATTTCTTTTATTGTACAAATAGAATTCTTATTAGAAATATTATATGCTTCACCTGTTTTTCCGAAAAACAAACATGTTAAAATTGCTGATGCACAATCAATACAATAACAATATGAACGCAACTGTTCTCCGTTGCTCTTCATGACAATATCATTTCCTTTGGCAGCATCAAACATAAAAGAAGAAGAGACTCTATTATCTTTTATGTTTGCAGTTGGTCCATATATGTGTCCGGGGCGAACTATAACACAATCAGTTTCATATTCAGAAACATAACTTGAACAAAGAGTTTCAGCAGCCCTTTTTCCATTGGAATATGACGAACGAGGATTCAGAATATCTACATATCCATATTCATTCTCTTTTATTGGTTCTTTATTTTGTAAAAGACCATAAACCTCACTTGAGGAAACATAAAGGACACGAGTTCTATTATCTTTAGAATAGCGCAGAATATTTTCTAAACCTTTTACACTCGATATCAAAGTTTCAACAGGTTGTTTTGAATAAAGCGCAGGATATGCATTTCCAGCACCATGAATTATATAATCAATTCCCAAAGGGAAAGTTTCTGTTTTTAATAAATCATATTCAAAATACGATACATTATTATAACTCTCATACTTTTGAAAACGAACACGAGCTCTTTCTATATTCCTAGCTGCAATAATTATTTTCCAATTAAAATTATTGTTGATATTCAAAAGTTCTAGAACATCAACAACCGAAGAACAAATGAGACCTGTAGAACCAGTAACCAATATTGTTATATCATGTGGTATTTTTTCTACAGGTAATGTATTAATTACTCTATTTATATCAGTATTATATAAGCGTGAATTTAATATATTCATAACTATTTAAACCATCGTTCATTCTTTGATTTAAGATAACCTTTGAACATTTCCAAATCATCTTTGGTAGTCAATTTAATATTTTTATCAGAACCAGCAGCAAAATATAATTTTTCTCCTAATTCCACCATCATAGTATTTGTATATGAAGAGCCATAAATACCAATCTCTTTTTCAAAAGCTTCATGATATGCCCAATCTAGTTTTTTAAAATTGTATGCCTGTGGAGTCTGAACCCTACGTAATTGTTCTCTAGGAATATATTTTGATGTTGTTTGAGGATTTTCAGAATCTATTACAAATATTTGCTCATTATATGGTAAAGATGTTACGCCATTACCATTTTTTTTACAACAAACAATTACATCAGATAAAACTGCCTCATCAATCATAGGACGAATACCATCATGAATAACAATTATATCATTATCCGTGCATTTATCTTCTAAATTAAAAACACCATTTCTTATAGACTCTTGTCCAGAATCGCCACCACAAACTATCCATTTTAATTTTGTTATATTGAATTGCTTTGCATATGCTTCTAAAACAGATTCCCAACCTTTTATACAAACAACTTCAATTGCATCAATCATTGGATGATTTTGGAACCCCTCTAGTGTATATATTATAATAGGTTTATCATAAATACTTATGAACTGTTTTGGAATATCCTGACCCATCCTTTGTCCTGATCCACCAGCAATTATTAAAGCAATATTCATAAGAAAAACTCCTTTGTTAAATCTAATTCATATTTATTTTCTTTTTATCATTCGATGCATATACGCAATAACTCATAAAAATGAAAATCTGACTTGTCCAAACAGCATAAGGTCTTTGAATAAAAGACAATGCCCACAAAATAAACATACCATATAAAACAGGTTTTTTTCTATTAATCACTGAAGATAAATAAAAAAGACCTAAAAAAATTAATCCTAAAAGACCATGTTCAAAAACAAAGTTTTTATATGAAGATTCTCCCCCTTTAGGAAAAAGAGCATTTACTGTTGTACCACTACCAAAAAAAAACTTAGTTGGTTCAGAAGTAAATTCGGAAAAGATTTTAGTAAACTGTTCTGTATTACGATTATTTCCTACAATTCCTTTATCTTTATCTAAAATAAGCCTACTTAATATACGCTGAGATAAAACGCTATCTGGATTTGACTTATAATACATCATACCAAGTAATGTAAGCAAGATAATTAAACAAGATAAAAACAATATCATCGGGAGCTTTCTTTTTGAAGAGAAATACTTATAAATAAATAATCCGCTAATAAAAAGAATATATGCTGCCAAAGAAAGTGAAAAGAGCAAACATAATAATAATATAATATTATGAATCTTTTTAAAATTATATTCATTTGCATACAAAAGTAATGCACATATCATTCCCAAATGCCCTGGTTCTGTAAATATACTTTGGAAACGAAAAAAAACAGGGATAATATTTCCACTCCTTACTATTATAAAAAAACGATAATTCTCGAAATGATCATAAAAAGTATTCTTGGGATGATAAAGTTCTGTATAAGGTAAAGAAAACCCAAGAAGATGCAATACAAAAAAACTAAAAGAAACAAAACATATTATTGAAAAGATAAAAGTAAATAAAGATAAGAAATATCTTTTCTCTAAATCAGATGAAAAAATAAAAATACTAACAGGAAGAAAAAAAACAATAAAAGAAGAAACAAAACCAAATACATTTAATTTTGTGGACCAGAAAAAAACAATATGCCACCAAGTAAAAAAAAGCAAAAAAACAGAGAATGTTGCTATTGCTTCTTTATTTATTAACAGTTTAAGATATTTCTTTTTCTGAAAAACTTCTAAAAATGTAAAAAAAAACGATAGAATACTAAATCCAGCTAATACTATATTTTTATCCCAAAAAAAATATGGCTGTATTGAATATAATGCTATCATTGAAAGAAAAAATACTTTCATTTTTCCAAGAAAAGAAATACCATCTTTTGAGAACAGATTTAATTTATGAATAAAAATTTTCATATTTCCTTTCTATAAAAAACAATTAATGTTTTCTTAAATTCAAAAGAATCATTTTTGCCTCTAAATACATAGAGGTTCTTCTATAAAACAAATAAAACAATAGATTAGGAATTACTAAACATATCATAATCTTCACTATAAACCCAAGAAGCCTTTCAAGCGGAAGAATATAACATAGATATCCTGTCACAATACAAGCAATTAAAGTAATCAAGGCATATAGTAAATGTAATAAATAATACTCAGAAATCTTAATTTCTGTAAAATAATACTTATATATTATTGTACTCCCCCATATAAAATTTATAAAAAATATTGATATAATAGTAGCTATTATAATTCCATAAATTCCCCAGACTTTTCCAAGAAAGAAATTCAAAAGAATATTTAGAATTGCTTCAATAATTGCACGATAACGATTTTCCCACCACAACCCTTTAGCATCTGAATAAACACATCTAATATCTCCCATCTTTAACGCATAAAAATATACACAGAACAAAACTACTACACTAAATGGAAATAACATTTCTTTTCCGAATACCATTTCAGTAAATGGCTGATATAAACAAACAAGACATACCGTGCACCAACCACTAAGCCACATATATATAAAATTGAATTTCTTCATATCAGAATAGTTTTTTTGTTGAGTCTCAGTAACTATACTATTTCCAACCCCAGCTAAAATAGAAGGAGAAATAATACCAAGCATTGCAATAACTGAACTCATTATATAATAATAATTATTATAAATTGCTGTTTGTGTAAGCCCCAAAAACGCAGAAACAAAAATGCTATCAAAAGAATTTCTAGAAACTTGACAAAGCTTATTTATAAACAGACCTTTTACTTTTTCTTTTATTTCATTCTTTATTTCTATTTTTAGTTTTCCCTTACAGAAGATTGTAGGGAATAAACGCCTACTAGAAATTTCCGTAAAAATATTCTGTATAATTGCAGCAACTACAAGAATGATAGCATATAAATAATAATTTTTTGTTAGAATTAATATTACTAATTGTATTCCATAAGAAAAAACATGAACAATAGTATTTATATTACTTATTATGTCAGATCTCTGATATGCCGAAATCAATGAGTTTTTATAAGCAAATAAAATATAGCTAACAACAGTAGCAGATAGATATATTAGATAAAGAATAAAAATATTTATATCAGAAGGATACTCTCCATTTATAAGTTTAGGTAAAAAGGGTAATAATAGACCACCTATTATCGCTATTATTATTCCAATGCAACAATATACCTTTCTATAAAAGTTTAGAATTGCACAAAGAGTATCTGTATCATTTTCTGCAATCGGTTTATACATACTATATACCACAGCACTGGAAAAACCCAATTCTGTAATATTTAAGACATGAAGTATAGAATGAAACAAACTTCCCAAACCAAGATATTCTGCACCAAGAATACGAATCATTACCATTCGAATTATGAATGGAAATACAAGCATTACTATTTTATTTAGAACACCAAAAATAATGTTCCGTCGTGCATTTTTAATACGATTAAATTTCATATTACCTCGATTTCAAAAATTCCACCCTGCTAACCACAATACAGCAAAGTACTTCCATAATAGAATCCAAATCTTCCGATCCGTAAGTTGTTATATATGTATAATCAATTCGCCTGAAAAATATTTTCCAAAACAAACATAATATCATTGATGAATAAATTCTTTATATATATTAATAACTTTTGCTGCTGTACGTTCAATTGAAAACTTTTCTATAGCATTTTTTTGTCCATTTAAAAGAATTTCTTTACATTCATCCTTATGATTCATAACCCACTCCAATTTTTCAGCAAGAATCTCAGGTTTTCCCATATCATATAAAATTCCTGTATTTCCATCATCTATAAGCTCTAGTGTTCCGCCTGTATTTGACCCAATACACAAGAGTCCTGAAAGCATATATTCTATTGTTACACGACCAAAGGCTTCTCGAGTAGAACACATAAGACCTATATCATTTTTCTCATAGATTGATTTCAAATCATATGTAAAATCAATTAGGTTAATAAAAGAATTTAAATTATGGGAATCAATATATTCTTTTATTTTTTTATCATACATAAAACGTTCTCTATACCCTACAATTGTTAGAGTAACATTTTTTATTCCATTTTGTATCAAGATCTCTATTGCCTTTACAGCATCTATCTGACGTTTTCCTTCTGCAAAACGTCCTACCATAATGCAATTCAATTGTTCAGATAATAATTTCTTTGTAGCATCTAGATAATACTTATCAACATCAAAACCATTATAAATTAAAACACATTCTCGTTTAAGTTTATTTGACCAATATGCTTGTATGTCTCTGGAAATGGTAATTATATATTTTGCCTTCTGCAAATATTTATTATAGAAACGAAAATCTTTTATATAACTACTTTGATCTTTATCCAAATATTCCCTAATGTGCCATACATATGGAATATTTAATTTATAAGCAATTACAGCACATTCTATACTTGCTCGTATTGAATTCAGATGGACAAATTCAATGTTTTCTTTTATATAAAATTTTTTAATTTCTTTTCTTTTGAAAAAATTATAAATTTTTTTTACTGGATTTTTTAGTGCAATTATAATTGCATTAGATGAAGTTGGATATATTAGATTTTTTGTCTTAATAATTTTTGTTTTGATGCCAAGACGATTTGCTTCATGTAACTGTTCAGAATCTTTATGTCCTAATATAACAGGTTCAACATCATATTTTTTTAATGAAAGTATCAATGCTAATAAAGATTGAGCACCACCTGTTATTTCTATGCTATTATCTGCTATAAAACAAACTTTCATATTATTATCCTTCATTAAATTGAATATCCCAAACATCCAAATGAGTAAAACCATTTATTTCAGCATCTTTTGGAATTTCCATATAATTCCCATATAAGTTTTTTAAATACATATCATAACCCTTCGGAACAAAGAACTTTCTATCTCTCAATAAAATCTCCACCGAAGAATTCATATACTCATGTTTTATTGTCTCTTTATCCCAATAATGAACAGCAAGGCTTACACCTACTAAATTTGAACTATCAAAAGCATTCTTTCTTGCAATATTATCCATTTTTTTTGAAATAGTATGAGCGCTTAACCGTTTTGTAAAAATGGATAATATTTTTTTTATAACCTTGTATTTTTCACCTTTAATAAAGTTTTTCTTTATACTTGACTTTCTTAATATGTTTAAGAATTTTAATCGTAAATAATAAAGTTTCCGCTTAACATTTTTTTCAGGTATACCGTCAATCGGAAAAACATCTATAAAAACTCCTATATCTTTTTCATTCTGCCTTACGCTTTTTAGGGAAGTTCGCAAATCCCCTATTCTAGCAGAAGGTCTTATCCATTCTGAATCCAGGCCTAAACAACCAACTCCGTACTTATCTTTAAATGCTTCTGAAAACAAAGTCAGAAAACGATTATAATCTTCCCGAGGTAACATAATATCAGCATCATCATCCCACGGTATAAAATCATGATGACGGACTGCTCCTAAACATGTTCCTCCTGAAAGAAAATATGTTATTTTTTTCTCTCTACAAAAAGAATCAATATCACATAACATGTTAAATAATATGTCTTGAATCTTCTTGACGATTTCTTTTTTTTCCTCGATTGATCTATCCATGATTTACTAATATTCCTAAAAAATCATCATATATTAAAGTAAGTTAT
This sequence comes from Treponema sp., assembly GCA_017617145.1. The sequence goes on from JAFZWX010000024.1 coordinate 18,474, forward strand.
TTTAACCAAGAAGCTCGTTTTGCAGCCAGAAGTGCTTTAAAAATATCTATATCTTCTACAGTAGTAAGCTTTATATTTTTTTCAGAACCAATAGAGAAATACACTTGTTCTCCCATTTCAATCATAAGAGTACAAGATGCAACAGAATTAGTAATACCAGCCTTTAAAGCCTTTCTATGAAGTTCACATATTTTCCCAATATAAAATCCTTGTGGTGTTTGTGTACGCTTTAGCTTTTCTCGTGGATAACTACCTGTAGAAACTTCACCATTCTCTGTTTGCATCATCGCTTCAGCACATGGTATTGTAGTAATAGCACAACCAAATTGTCTTGTTTTTGCTATACAATCAGAAATAATTTCAGTAGAAACTAAAGGACGAATCGCATCGTGGATTAAGACAACATCATCAGACTTATAATGCTTTTCTAATTCAAAAACACCATTTCGTATTGAATCTTGGCCGTTTTTGCCACCAGCAATAATATATTGTAATTTTGTTATATTAAATTGTTTTGCATAAGCTTCCAAAACATGCTCCCACCCTTTTATACAAACAACTGCAATACTATCAATTTCAGGATGATTTTGAAAAGCTTCAAGTGTATATATTATAACAGGTTTTTCATTTACTGTAAGAAATTGCTTTGGAATATCTTGATGCATTCTATTACCAGCTCCACCTGCAATTATCAATGCAATATTTCCCATATTTCCCCCATTCTTTTATCGATTTATCGATGATAAGAAAATTGTTTTAATCCCTTCCCATCAAATCTCTTGTATAAATCTTATCCTCAACATCGGCCAATTCTTCAGCATTACGATTTGCAATAATCACATCACACTCACTCTTAAACTTTGCCAGATCTTTTTCAACTATTGAATTGAAAAATGATTCTTCATGTAAAGTCGGCTCATAAACCACAACTTCAATTCCCTTTGCCTTAATGCGCTTCATAACTCCCTGAATGGCACTGGCACGGAAATTATCGCTATTAGACTTCATTGTAAGGCGGTAAATACCAACCTTCTTTGGATTTCTGTCTATAATCATTTGTGCAATGTGGTCTTTGCGGGTTGTGTTTGACTGTACGATTGCACTGATAAGATTCTGCGGAACATCATTATAGTTTGCAAGAAGCTGCTTTGTATCCTTTGGCAAACAGTATCCGCCGTAACCAAAGCTTGGGTTGTTGTAAAAATCTCCAATGCGTGGGTCCAGCGAAACTCCCTGGATTATTGATTTTGTATCGAGTCCCTTAACTTCTGCGTATGTATCTAGCTCATTAAAATAACTTACGCGGAGGGCAAGATATGTATTTGCAAAAAGTTTTACGGCTTCTGCTTCTGTAAAGCCCATATAGAGGGTTGGAATGTTCTGCTTGATTGCTCCCTGCTGCAAGAGTTCTGCAAAGGTTTGTGCGGCATCTACAAGGCGGGCATCGTTCAAATCTGTTCCTACTACTATGCGGCTTGGATAAAGATTATCGTACAAGGCTTTGCTTTCGCGTAGGAATTCTGGTGCAAAAATTATGTTCTTTGTATTGTATTTTTCGCGCACTGATTTTGTGTAGCCTACTGGAATTGTTGATTTGATTACCATGATGGCATTTGGATTTACTTCCAGTACCAGCTCGATTACCTGCTCTACATATTTTGTATCAAAGAAGTTGAGTTTTGGGTCGTAATTTGTTGGGGTTGCGATGATGATGAGATCTGCATCTTTATAGGCTGTGCGGCCGTCTGTTGTGGCTGTAAGATGAAGCGGCTTTGTTGCCAGATATTCTTCTATTTCTTTATCCTGAATCGGCGACTTTTTATTATTGATTAAATCAACTTTTTTCTGAATTACATCTACTGCAACTACTTCATTATGCTGTGATAAGAGTGTTGCAAGTGAAAGACCTACATAGCCTGTGCCGGCTACTGCAATTTTAGATATTTTCATATTTTTTCTGACCAATTATATATAAAAGATTGAGGTTAAAACCAACCCCAGCAGCGGACAATTTCCGTTGAAAAAACGAAAGAGACGTAAAAGAATGCTGCCACGCATGCTGCCGGAACAAGCTATACGCCTCAAACATCCGCTGTTTTAACTGCTTTTGTGCAGTTCTTTCTATTTTATAGCATTTAGAGATTAAAAGCAATTTGTTTTAGGGGGGAAATTCGCAACTGCGAACAATTATACCTTTACCTTAATTTCTTCCTGCAGTTGCAATACTTTTTCAACAGGTGCTTATAAGTCACCTAAATACACGACATTTGCTTCTGTAACTTGTTTGAGCTGTTTATCATTGGTAAAGAATATATCACAACCGCACTCAATACTTGCAGCCCTTTAGGCAATCGTTCTTTCCTCTCTAAGCTTTTTCTGGTATTCAAGAGCGTCAACATCTTTCCAGGTTTCTTTCATACTTCCGGCAAATTCAGAAAGTGCTGCCATTCTCTTCTGCTTTCTTGCTTCTTTCTGCATTGTTTCACTAAGTTTCTGTTGCTTTTGCAAAAGATACATCATAAAATCATAAGCTTCCTGCTGTGCAGCTAGAGTCAATGTGTCATAAAGATCTGCAACTGGTCTTGGCATATTCTTACCTCCTGAATTATTATTAATAATATACCACAATTTTACAAAAAAAGCATTAGTTATTTTAACTCCTTCGTAATTCGCGTTAGGCTATACAGAGGATCGCCCGCAATGACAATCGCACAAAAATCCGCTATACTTGATTTAATGAATTACTACATCATTCAGGTTGCTACAGGAAGGGAGCAGAGTTTTATTGACAGTTTGCAAAACCTGGCTCCGGAACTGACACAGGCGCACAATTTTATTTATCTTACGCGCGAGCTTTATATAAGGCGGCAGGGAAAAACTTTGCGGGAACTGCAGCCAGTATTTCCTTCCTATATAATAATGCAGACAACGGGGGCTGTTGAAACTAAAACTCTGCAGGCTCTAAAGTCGCTGCCCGATTTTTACCATTTTTTAAAAAGCAACACGGACATTACACCTTTGGCCGGGAACGATCTGGCGGTTATTGAGCATTTTCTGGGACTGGGACCGCGCATTGGTCCTTCGCTGGTACGCTTTGACGAAAACGAACGCATTGTTGTTATTGAAGGCCCGCTCAAGGGCATAGAAGGCAGCATAATCAAGGTAGACCGCCGCAAACAGCGCGCCAGGATTCAGGTAGAATTTGCAGGCGGGGTGCATACCATGGATTTGAGCTTTGATGATATTGAAAGGAAGGGGTGAAAGGTATCCTTGTGACAACTATTCCAAACCCTCATAAAATCTTGCATCAAAGCTTATTGGTTCTACCCGCTGGATCTTTAGTTTGGGAAAATCTTTATGAAGAGGATTAATAATAACATTAAAATCGGCTTTATAAGATTGGGGCATGAGCACTGAGGGAACTTTTATTGCAAGAGATTTTGATTCTTTTAACCAGACTGAGCCTATATTCAATGAGTGTTTGAGCGATATTTCATTAAAATAATCCTCAAAGATACATTCATCGGGCACAAAGACTTCTGCAAAATACATATCTGCAGGGGGAATATCTTTATCGGTATGAACAAGAGTTTCGCACATACATAACGAAAGTGATGATGCAGTATAAACGGCAGGGAGACCTTTTAAATTCCAGCGGCCGCCATAAAGCTCTGCTCCTTTTCCTGAAAAATCATTTATGAAGTTCTGTTTTGCGATTCTGTACAATAACATCAGGAAAAAACTCCATGTTCAATACGGCCCAGAATATCCATAACTTCTTCGGCACCAAAGCGTGTACTTAGAAGATAAAGGGGTTGCTGACCGCTAAGAACAGTATTTGGTCTTTTTAACCATAAAACTGCTTTTTCCTGTGAACCAAATATTTCTTCTGCTTTTCGCAAAACTCTGATTACTGAAAGAGTAACTTCTGCTGCCTGTTCCGGGATAAGCTGATTATTTTTAAGTCTTGAAATTGTTCTTGCACTTGTGCCTGCTATTTTTGCAAAATCTTTTTCGGGCACCTGCACCATTGTATGTATTACAAAAGAATAATCACTTTTTTTGATTCCATCTGACAAAATCTGCCTGCAAACAGCAGGTGTAAAAACAGAATACATAGCAAACTCTGGCATGATAAAGCCTCCTGTCCACTAGTATAACGCCATTTGTCAACTATAGCAAGAATATAATAACACGATTCGCCGCGACGGTCGCAAACATAAAAAAAGCCCGTTCATTTAAGAACAGGCTTGGTTCATGAGACTGACACGATTCGAACGTGCGACCCTCACCTCCGCAGGGTGATGCTCTAATCCAGCTGAGCTACAATCTCAGAATAATTTGATAAAGTCCAATGAAACTCGGACACAAATCATCTTATTTGACTTATAATAGCATATTTTCGACTGTTTTACAACTGATTTTGTTTGATTTTTTTTGAGTGTGAATTTTGGTTTCCGAAATCTTTCCGAAATCCTGTTGAAATGATTCCGAAGAAAAAACAGGCCGACCCCCACCCGTGCGAGGTGGGGGTCTGAAATTTAATAAAAAATGGGCTTTCCTAAAAGTTAAGAAATATTAACCAACGGGAAAGAGTGACCGGGAGTATTATTAAGCCATAACAGAAAGACTGTTGTGGCTTTTTTTTTATTTTAAAAACTTTTTGGAGGCTTTTATGAGCGAGAACAAAGACGATGGTTTGGATTTGCTGAGCGTTGAAGAAGCTGCGGCATATTTGAAATTCAGTACGAATTACATTTACAGGCTGGCGAAGGAAAACAAGATTCCGCATGTGAATTTTGGAAGACGGATAATTTTCCGCAAGAAAGATTTATATGGCTGGATTGGTTCCATGGTTAAGGGGGCGTAATTATGTTTGGTGATAAAAGAGCACTGACTGTGAAAGAAGCTGTGAATGAGGCTGCTGAGTATCTTGAGAAAATGGCTTATGAAAAAAACTATGGTGACATTACTGTCACTCTGTCTATGTATGAGGGAGAGCCGGTAAAACTAAACACGGCTTTTGTTGAGCATTTGATTAGGCGCAGGAAGATGAGTCTTGTGGTGGAGAAATAGACATTAGGCAAAAGGAGGATATACAGGTGGGAGACAAGGACACTGTTAAGACCGCGAACAGTGAACTTACTTTGGCAGAACAGCCTTTGAACTCTTGGGAGAAAAGATTAGACGACGAGCCTCCCAAGGCGTTCAAGGCCTTCTGTCTTTTTCGCAGTATGGGTTATAAGCGGAGCATTAAGGCGTGTATGGAGATGCACGGTATTGACCCGAAGAAGTACGGAAGCTGGGCGCGTTATGCCAGGCTTTACCGCTGGAATGAAAGAGCTCTGGAATATGACACTTACATTGCGAAAGAAACTGAAAGAGAAATTCTTGCGGAGCGTGTTGAGCGCAGAAAGAAACAGATGGAAATGCTGAACGGTTTTGACGAGCTTGTTGGCAAACGTCTTAAGACTTTGAAGCCAGAAGATCTGAATGCTGACGGCGCAATGGATTTGCTTGAACGTTCTGCAAAGCTTGATTCGTTCATAACTGGAGCGGACAAGGAAAATGCAAAGCCGGTTCAGGGGGAACTGGCGATAAGCTTTGTTGATTCGTTTAAGGATTTGTAATGACTGCGGAAATCTTTAAGCCGACGAAGGTACAGAAAAAAGCTCTTGAACTTTTGAGCAGTGCGGCAAAACACATTCTGCTGTTCGGTGGTTCGAGGTCCGGAAAGACAACGGTGTTAGTTATGGCTATCATCTTCCGGGCCTGTCGCTATCCGGGAAGCAGACATTTGATCTGCCGCTTCAGGGCGAAGGATGCTAGAAGCTCTGTTCTTCATGAGACTTTGATTCCGTGGCTGAACAAAACTGTTGGAGCAAAAAATTATAAAGCTAATGTCCACGACGGTTTGATTACCTTGTGGAACGGAAGCGAAATTTGGATTGGTGGTCTTGGTGACAAGGAACAGGTAGACCGCATTTTGGGACATGAGTATGTGACGATTTACTTTAACGAAGTGAGTCAGATTTCCTACTCTGCCATCACCACAGCTTACAGCCGACTTGCTATGAAAGTTGAAGGCTGCAAGAATAAGTTTTTTTATGACTGTAATCCGTGTTCGCCTATGCATTGGGCGTACAAGGTTTTCATCAGAAAGATTGAACCGAGAACTGATGAGAAACTTAATAAGTCTGAGCTTTATGCGAGTGCGGTTCTGAATCCTGCGGATAACGCTGAAAATCTTGATGAAGATTACATCAGCGACATTCTGGATAACATGCCGGAAAAACAGAGAGCCCGATTCCGTGATGGTCTTTGGGTAAAACCTGACGGCAGTGTTTATGAGAAGTTTGAAGAGTCTATGATTCTTCCTCGTGACAAACTGCCGGAAAGCTTTGATAAGTTTACAGGCGGTCAGGACTTTGGACTTCATATTGCGGCTGTGAAAGTTGGCTGGGTTGGAGATACCGTTTATGTTGTTGCAGATTTTGGAGGCTTCAACATTACGACTAAAACGAGCGTTGAGCAGCAGCAGTCTAAACACTGGTACGATGACAACTTTGTGACTTATTGCGACCCGGCTGGCGGCGAAAGAATTCAGGAGGTTCCTGGCGGTGTGAAAGCGAACAACTCTGTGGATGCAGGAATTGATTACATAATTGCAAAGATTGAACGCGGAAAGTTTTTTGTGTGTAAAGACTGTACCGGAGTTCTTGGAGAAATTTGGGATTATTCGCGTGACGAGAATAATCAGATTGTAAAAGTGAATGACCATTACATGGATGCCATGAGGTATGCAATCTTTAGCCCTGTGACAAGCGGTGTGGTTATGGCATAGGCTTTTATGCCTATGGCAAAAATCGGATGTGGGAGCCGATAAATAAAATGAAATTCTTTGGCAAAAAGAAACCATTAAAAAAAGAGCTGCAAAGCTTTGAGCAGTTGAATAATGAAAGCGTGGCTGAGGATTTTGCTGTGCAGGAAAAGAAATCCTGTACTGATCCTTATCTGCAGCATGCCTGGGTTTCTGTATGCATTGATATATTAACGCGCAACGTTGCCCGTGCGGAGTTTGAAGTTAAAAAAAATGGAAAGCCTGAAAAGGATTCAAGGCTTGTGAAATTGTTCCGCTACCCTAACAGGGCTACGAGCCGTTTTGATTTGTGGAAGCAGACCTGCGCCTGGTGGAGTTTAGATGGCGAAGCGTTCTGGTGGTTCGGTGAAAACTACTGCTGCGGGATTCCTGATGAAATCTTTATTTTAAATCCTCGTAACATGCAGCATGTAGTTGAAGATGGGAAAGTTATTAAATGGGTTTACACCGAAGGCGGCAATGGTAAACCGTATATCATTCTGCCTGACGAGCTCATTCATTTTAAGGACTGGAATCCGTGGAATGAATATCGGGGTGTAAGTCCATTAGTGAGTTTGGGTCTTGAGGTTGAACAGGATTTGCTGGCGGCAAAACAAAATTCGGGACTGTTGAAAGAAGGTGGAGTTCCTAAAGGGCTTCTTAAAACAGACCAGGTATTGACCGAAGCGGAGGCAGAAATTCTTGCTAGAACCTGGGACAGGAAATACGGGCGCGGTATGAAAAACCGAGTAGCTGTGTTGGGTAAAGGTACGGAGTATCAGCCTCTGACATTCAGCCCTGATGTTCTGAAGCTTTACGACATGAAATCGTGGAACCTGTATACTCTCCTGGCAAAGTACGGTATTCCACCAAGAGTAGCAAATATACAGGATTCAAAAAGTTCCTTAAGCGGCACGGACACAGAGAGCCAGCACCGTGCATTCTGGAATTTTACCCTCATTCCACTTCTGAGAAACTTTGAACAAATCTTAGAAGTGCAGTTTTTCCGTAGGTTTAACTTGCAGGAGACTGGCGAGTTTAATCTAAATTCCATACCCGAGCTGCAGGAATCGGAGGATGCACAAAGCAATCGGGACATCGCTGAAATTAATGCCGGGCTCAAGACAATCAATGATGTTCTTAGGGCACGGGGAGAACAAGAGAAACCGTGGGGCGATATCTGGTACAAGCCTTCTTCCCTGACGGCCATTAATTCTGATTCTATCATTGGAGATTAAAAGCTAATGAAAAAAGTAATGATCGCAACAATTGACGCTTACACTAAAGAAATTATTCGAAACTGTGTTACACAGGCATTGCCTAGAGTAGAGATTATTGATGTCACAACTGATGAAGATATTTTGTATCACATCAAGAGTGCTGAAGATGACATTATCTTTTTTGATAAGTATTTTTTGAGCTATGTTTTAAGATTCAAAATTATGACTTTACGGGCAATAAGTAAAAAACTGCGTATCTATTTTTGTGAAACTGGCGAGTGCTCAAGATATTTTGGGCTGCGTCTATTTAAACTTGGTGTTGATGGATTTGTTGCAAACATTGATAACCGTCAAAACTTTATCCAGAAAATCCGGATTATTACCGCTGCCCACAGATTATTTCCAGATGAAGTAATTGAAAGCATTGAAGCAAATGAACATCTGCTTGAAAACAAATGCTGTGGCGAAGTAACTGAGCTTGAATTTGCGATTGGCATTAAGCTTGGTCAGGGTAAAAGCATGAAGGAAATCAGTGATGAATTAAACACATCTGTGAATGCTGTAGGCAATCATATTCACTGGCTGAAAAAGAAAATCGGCTACAAGAGTATGAATGACTTTACACTTCTTAATCAACAGATGGAAAGAATGCACATAAGGAGCTGGGCATGTTAGTAAAAATCGATGGTATTACAAACAAAGAGTTTTCAAAGGACAACAACCTTTTCTTAAAATTTCTGCGTGAGAACACCTGCTCCGGGAAAGTTACTCCCGAAGTAGAAGTTTTCAAAGGCGCAGAGCTTTCAAGGGAAACCTTTCACTGGGTTATGTCTACTTTTGATACTGACCGCGATTTTGAAAAGGTGGACCAGGCCGGATGGGAGCTGAAAAACTATCTGGCAAATCCTGTTGTGTTATGGAGCCATGATTACAGTATACCTGCAATTGGTGTTGCAAAGAATGTAAAGGCTGACATGAGTCTTGAAGGTGACATTGTGTTCAACGACAAGGATTTTGACGAGTTTGGCTGGAGCATCGGGCAGCGCGTAAAAGCCGGAGTGCTTAGCTGTGGTTCTGTAGGCTTTCGGGTTGATGAAGTTGAATTCTTGGATGCGGCTGACCGCGAATGTGATTTGATTTTCAGGAAGCAGGAGCTTTTAGAGTTTTCTATCTGCTGTGTCCCGTCAAATCCATTTGCGAATGTGAAGCTTACTAAAAGTCAGAAAAAAGGAAGTCCTCTTTCTTTTTATGACAGGATATGCGCTGGCTTACAGGTCAGAGCTTAAGTAAAAGATTGCCGGATCAATTCCGGCATTGATAAATAAAAACGGAACCGCAACCCAACTACCAATTGTCTGCAGTTCCGTTATTCAAGCGAAGAACAAAAAAGGAGGTTCTACTTGAACGAGGTTATTATAGGCTTGCAGCAGAAATTAAACAATATGAAAAGCCTGGTACCAACCGAAGCTGCAACACCGGAACAGGTTTCTAAATACTTCAA
>JAFZWX010000183.1 GCA_017617145.1 Treponema sp.
CCGTCTGGTACCCGTTTGAAACACCCTTGTTGTACCCAAGCAGCCAGAGATCGTGACGAATCAACGAATCCTTCCAGCCAGTCTGTTCGCTAATGTCCACCGAAGTGATCTTATCCTTAGGCCAGACACCAAGCAGATTAAGCAGAAGCAGCATGCGCTTTCTGGTAGCTTCTGGAATTACAACTGTGGTCATTATACGGAAACTCCTTGTAAAATGGAATGTAAATTCAAGAGAAAAAATGCCGAATTCAGGTAAATTATAGCAAAATTTATAAAAAAATGTAAATACTGTTAAAAATATAACAATATATTCCATCATGTGGAAAAAGTTCTGTCACTCTCGTGGGAACCTGCGCGTGCCTGCGGGCTGAGCTGTGTTGTGAAGAAATCCTGCGGTTTGCTGTGCAAATTCTCGGATTTCCTCTATGACCGGTCCCCACTCAGATGCAGTCACGCACTGTTCCATAAAGATCACAATGCAAACTTTTAGTCAAAAAAAAAGGAACCCGGAAAAAACTATAAAAACCGGGTTCCTGTAAAAAATTAGGAGGCTTGTTTAATTAACGCTTGTCTGCAACGGCAACTGTAATACCTGGCAGAAGTCTTGTTTCATAGTAAGCTTCAACTTCGTCTGCAAAAAGACTTTCAAGCATTTTCTGGTATGTTATTATTTTGCCTACATAATTCAATGTAGACTGAGGTGTTTTGTTTGAACGAACACGACCTGTTCCTGCATTGTACATTGCAAGTGCCGAAACCTCATTGCCTGCTGAGTTCAAACAAAACTTAAGGTGCGACATACCATATTTCGCACTTATATAAGGATCAAAAAAATCTGCTTCAGTAAGGGCAGGAAATGAATTGCTGTTGAGCTGAAAAAGGCCCCTGTCAATTGTTGTATTTGAGTTACTGTTAGTCGCCTTTGGATTGTAACGGCTTTCCGTATAAGCCAGAGCAAATGCAAGTGCTAACGGAATATCGTTTTTGTCTGCTTCAGAAAGAATTGCAAGTGCAACATCCTTATCATGTGTGATGCAAGTGTAAAACTTTTCTACAGAACTGCGTGAAAAAGACTGACGGTAAAGCTCAAGACCTGAATCTGTATCAGAATTAATTTTTTCAAAAGAAACTTCTGTCAGATGGTCAAACAAATCTTCTGAAAAATCATCCTCTGGTTCTTCAATAGTATCTGTTATTGCAATTTGAGGTATTGGTTCTGCAACAGGGTTTGGAAGACAAAAATAGATTGATAGAGCAATGCCTGTAAGCATAACGCACAAAGCTAGTGATGCAAAGCATGAGTTAACAAATCTGTTTGTCTCTGTTTTATATTGCATTAATCAAAATCCTCACGAGGATAATGACATAATTGCAAAAAATGTTCAAGTAAATTTTCAAGAAAATTTATAATTTTATATGATTTTAACCGATTTTTTTAGATTTTTGCGAAATAATTAGCGTTTTGTTTGAAAACTGTGTAATATTTCGCAATTGTTACATCATATTGTCGCAATATTATCGGGTAAATTTGCCTGCTGAATAGAAGCAGAGTTTACAAAATAAACATATTGTGCGTGTTTTATTGCAAGAGTTTCCATAAAAGAAGCAGCAGGAGAGCCTGCATCAAAGCCTTTTGAGGTGATGATATCTGGTAAAATAAACCCGGCAACGCTTGTACAGTCCTTTACACGACGGGCAGTGTGATTATATGTATTTACAAAGGCTTCAAGTTGTTCTGGATTATCAAGAGGCTTATCGACAACAGGAATAAGAACAGCATATTTACCGATCATTTCCATTGACTTAAGTTCGTCGCGTAGTTTTGCAAGAAAATCTTCGTTGTAAGAATCTTCGGAAAGCTCTACAGTGCTCCAGATAATTTTTATTTGCTTTAAGTCTGATGTGTCAAAAGTAGTGTTGTCGGATATTTTATAGAGTGTATGATTTTTAATGGTAAAAACTGGATCTAGTTTCATAATTATTCCTCTTATAAGGGCCATAAAAAAAGACCTTTACGCACAAAGCATAAAGGTCTCGTATTTTCAATAAATAAAAATCCTATTCTGTAAGGATACGGATAACCTCAGCCTTGTCTTGTGTATCAAGAATTTCCTGACGTTTTTCAGGACTCTTGAAAAGAAGACTAACTTCTGCAAGGAACTGAAGGTGTGGACCTGTTTTGTTTACAGGTGACAGTGTCATAATAAAAATGCGGCATGGTTCCTGATCAAGTGAATCAAAATCTACAGGGTTATCAGAAATACCAATGCAGGCAACTAAATCGCTAACTGTATCTGTCTTACCATGTGGGATTGCGATTCCATGTTTCATACCAGTTGACATCTTGCGTTCGCGGTCTAATACACATTCTCTGGCAGCTGCTTTATCTGTAACTTTTCCTGCCTTGTAAAGAACGTCAAGCATTTCGTCAACTATTTCTTCTTTAGTAGTTCCCTTTAAGTGAAGGTTTACTGTGTCTGTTGTTAATACTGTTCTTAAGTCCATACTATTTATTGTATTCCATTAATAAAATTTGTCAAGGGTACAAATACATAAAGTATAAAAAATCGCCCTTGTAATTATATACTTGGCCGCCTTGCGGCGCACTTCAGAATGTTTTTGAATCTGGCCACTCCCTCGCGCCATTTTTTAGCTTGTTTTTTATGTAATGCCAGAATTGCCTGCCACAATTTTTTTTCAGTTTATTCTATATTGTACGACTTTTCATAATTTACTATAATATTTTCATTATCGGGTATATCCCCGATGTTATTTTTTTTATAATTTGAGGTATAAAATGATTACATGGACAAACGCAGATAATCTTTCTTCATGGAAGAAGCTTCAGTCTTTAAAAGGCATGGTTTCTGTTGCAAGCGAGCTTAGTGCTCCAACAGCAGCAGACAGAATTGCTAAATATTCAATTCCGATGGGCGGAAAACTTACATATAATTATGCATCAAAACAGGTAAACGAGCAGATTCTTAAAACACTCGCAGAACTTGCAGAAGAACAACAGCTTGTAGAAAAATATCAGGAGCTTTTGGACGGTGCTGTAATCAACACAGGTGAGAAGCGCATGGTTCTTCATCAGCTTACACGCGGCCAGCTTGGAAAAGACGTTATTGCCGACGGCGTAAACAAGCGTGAATTCTATATCAACGAAGTAAAACGTATTGCAGATTTTGCAAACGACGTTCACTCTGGAAAACTCACTAACGAAAAAGGTGAAAAATATACAACAGTATGCCAGATTGGAATCGGCGGTTCAGACCTTGGTCCACGTGCCATGTACATTGCTTTGGAAAACTGGGCAAAGAAAAACAACACCTTTAAAATGCAGGCTCACTTTATTTCTAACGTAGACCCTGATGATGCTGCAAGCGTAGTAAAATCACTTGATATTTCAAAGACAATCTTTATTCTTGTTTCAAAATCAGGAACAACTCTGGAAACACTCACAAACGAATCTTTTGTAAAAGACTTCATCAAAAAAGCAGGCTGTGACGCAAGCAAACACATGATTGCAGTAACAAGCGAAACATCTCCTCTTGCTCACAATCCGGATTACATGGCTGCCTTCTATATGGATGACTACATTGGTGGACGATATTCTTCAACTTCTGGAGTAGGTGGAGCAGTTTTGAGTCTTGCATTCGGACCAAAGGTTTTCCAGGAATTCCTTGACGGTGCCGCAGAAGAAGACAAGCTTGCACTCAATAAAGATATTACAAAAAACCCTGCTCTTATGGACGCCCTCATTGGTGTTTACGAACGCAACGTTCAGGGATATCCAGCAACTGCAATTTTACCATACAGTCAGGCACTTGCACGTTTCCCGGCTCATTTACAGCAGCTTGATATGGAATCAAACGGAAAATCTGTAAACCGCGACGGACAGCCTTTGAATTATCTTACTGGTCCTGTAATTTTTGGTGAACCTGGAACAAACGGTCAGCATTCTTTCTATCAGCTGCTTCATCAGGGAACAGATATTATTCCGCTTCAGTTCATCGCCTTCCGTCAGAATCAGACAGGCGAAGATGTTGTAATTGAAGACTCTACAAGTCAGGTTAAACTTGCTGCAAACGTAACTGCACAGATTGTTGCTTTTGCCTGCGGTAAGACTGATGAAAATCCAAACAAGGCTTTTGCAGGTAACAGACCATCAAGCCTTATTTACGGAGATCAGCTTAATCCATCTTCACTTGGTGCACTTCTTGCTCACTACGAAAATAAAGTTATGTTCCAGGGCTTTGTATGGAATGTAAATTCATTTGACCAGGAAGGCGTTCAGCTTGGAAAGAAGCTTGCCAAAACTGTTTTGAGCGGAAACATGGAAGGTGCCCTTAAGGCTTACGCCGGACTTTTAATAAAGTAGTAAAATAGTTTACTGAATCATCACGCAGTTGCGGCCACTGTTTTTTGCATCATACATTGCTTTGTCAACACGATCAAAAATAGAAGAGGAATCGTCTCCGTCTTTTATTTGGGTCAGGCCAAGACTGCAGGTGAGAGTTCCAATATATTCAAAGGATTCCTGTTCAATTCGCTCTCTAAGTTTTTCTGCAAGCTCTTTAATTTCTTCAGAGGTTTTTCCATAACATACGCAGACAAATTCCTCGCCGCCCCATCTTCCAGGTTTAATATCATAAGGCTCAAGAAAATCGCTTAAAAGTTTAGCAAATTGTTTTAGTACAATATCGCCGACAGCATGACCAAATTTATCGTTTACCTTTTTAAAGAAATCAATATCAAGCATCATAAGCGAAACCTTTTCGCCCTTTGATTTGTACAATTCTACAGCGTTGATGATTTCGGTTTCAATGCGTCCGTGATTATAAAGATTTGTGAGCGGATCTTTAGAAGCAAGTTCTTCATATTTTTTAAGGGTTTCATTAAGCTGCATTGATTCGTCGTGAATATTCTGAACCATAAATACAAAGCGGAAATCGTCGGCATTTGTTGTTTTTGCACGGCTGAATATGAGCTTTACCCAAATAAAAACGCCTTCAAGATTTTTCATCTGACAGTCAAACGAAGTAGTGCGTCCTGGAAGAAGCTTGTTTTTAAGATATTCAGGGTCGGTGCGCTCAAGGAACAGACTCTGATCTTCCGGCCAGATCATATTAACAATCATCATGCGCCAGTCTGTATAAGAAACATCATAGTTTACAGTGTCGTTTGAAATTTCAGAAACGTTAATGTTGTTTGTAGTATTTTTAATAAGGTCAACATACATTGAAAAAAGATATGTATTTTGAATTGTGTTGATTTTTGAGTCCGAAAGGAATTCCTTTACATAATCACTCTTATCAAGCTCATCAAGTACAAACAGATATTTTGTGTTTTCTTCATCAAGCGGGTAAATTGAAATCTGAACATTGTGAACTTCATTATCAAGCACAAGACTTATTCTGTTAGAATATTTGCCGCTGAATTTTCCGATTGTTGGAATAAAAACATGGTAGTCTTCGGTAATTTTGTCGGAACTGTTCGCAAAATGAAACCACAGTTTTTCAATAAGGTCGTGGTAAATTCCTTCATCTTGTATAAATTTTTCAAAGAATCCCGATTTTTTAACGGTTTTGTAAGTATTATATTTTGCATCAACGATTATTATTGAATCAACTTTTTTATATAGTAAGTCAGAAACGTATTCCTTAGAATAATCGCTCATATTGTACCTCTATATAATGTATGTATATTATATTATGACACATTATAAAAGATTTGCAACATATTTATTAAAAATAGAATGTAAACAAGTAGAAAACAAATCTGCTCCCGCGCAGGTACGTCCGCAAACTACAACGAAACTTGCTAGGAAAATTATCCAACTCGCTTCGCTCGGCAAGCTTCGGAGTAGTTTGCAGCCGTCCCTGTGCTCCGCAGCTTTGTTTTCAAACGTATTCTTTAAATCTGCTTTCTAGATTTTTATAAAATTCTAATAATATGCATATAATTGAAAAATATGTATAAAAAGTGTATATTTATACAATATGAAAGAACGGCAGTCACGTCTTAAGGCAATTAAGAATCTCATTAAAAATAACACAATCGAAAGTCAGGATGATTTGCTGGCTCTGCTTTTAAAAGAAGGATATGAGGTGACTCAAGCTACTTTGAGCCGCGATTTAAAACTTCTAAAAGTTGGTAAGGTACCCGATGGAAAGGCGGGCTACATGTATGCTCTTCCTGGTGATGATGAAAACAGCGAAACTGAAGCTATTTATGTTCAGGATTTTTTACGCGGATATTTAAGTATTGATTATAGTGGAAACATTGTTGTTATAAAAACATTCCCCGGACATGCAAATACTGTTTGTAATGCGCTTGATAATCTTAATTTAAATGAGGTTCTTGGAACGGTCGCCGGTGATAACTGTATGTTTGCGTGTCTGCGCGAAGGTATTACAGGAGAACAGTTTCTTGAAAAACTGAAGAAACATATTCCCGGCATAGAAGATTAAGGCTTTCTTAATAAGGGTGGATAAGGGATGTTATTTACAAGTACACGCAATAACAAGCTTGAAGTTTCTTTTTCTCGTGCGGTAAAGGATTGTTTACCAGAGGATGGAGGTGTTTTTGTCCCTTCGCCAAATGCTTTTGAAGATCTTCGTCGCTGGATTTACTACATAAATGAACAGACTTCCTTTACTTCAATAGCTGGAACCTTGACTTCGGCTTTTATGCAGAATGAGTTTTCTCCTATTATCTGTCAGACGATTGCAGAAAAAGCTTTTCCTTTTTCTCCTGTAATTACTCAACTTGATGATAATCTTTTTAATCTTGAACTATATCACGGTTACACAGGCTGCTACCGTGATTTTGGTGTAAGTTATCTTTGTTCTTATCTTGAAACAACACACGAACTTAATGGTGGAAATTCTGTTTTTGTAGATTTTACCCATGGCGAGCTGGGAACTTTACTTGCAAAAGTGTTACGGGGCAAGAAGCATATTAAAGCAGTTCTCGTTTATGAAACTGGAAGTGTTCGAGGACTTGAGTCACAGGATTATATATGGAACGGTGGAAATATTCTTCCTTTGGAAATGGAAGGCAGCGAATCTCATATAAAAACACAAATAGCAAATCTTTTTACAGATAAAGAATTTGTAGCTTCTCATAATCTTACACTTGCAAATACAACAAATGTCTGCCGCCTTATGGCACAGGTTTTTCATTTTCCGTATGCCTTTGCTCAGATTAAGAATAAAGTAGACGGCGATATTTTCTATTCAATGGAAGCAGGAAATTATGGAATGCTGGCAGCCGGACTTTACAGCTGGCGTTTTGCACTTCCTGTGAATGGCTTTTATGTACCAGCTACTCCTGCTCTTGGTGTAGATGCAGCAGGCAATGCTCAGATTCTTGATTCTTTTGTTAGTCTTCACAAACGTAATGGCGCAGATCCTGTGTTTCCTGCAAATATTGAACGGCTTGAAACCTTTTTTGGAAGCAATTCTTTAATGATAAGAAACTTTGTATTCCCAGCTACTGTAAATGAACGCCAGCGCGAAAAAGCAGCAAAGGAACTGTTTATAAAATATAATCTTTTTGCAGATCCTGGTACTGCCAGTGCATATGCTGCTGCTAAAGAAAGTGCTGAGCTTGCAGCGGGTGGTGAAGCAGATGGTGCACTTGTTCTTGTTTCACAGAATCATCCTTCATTGAGCAGTCATTACTGTCGCCTTGTAGTTGGAGAAACCCCTGTTATGCCTGAAAATATAGCCGCAACCTTAAAGCCTGTTCGTCTTGAACGAGATGTAATAAAAAATACCACAGAACTTAAAAAGGAAATATCCGCATTTCTTAAGCTTGTCGAAAGGTAAAAAAGAAGGTCAGAACATGTCGAAGAATCTGTTATTTGTCGCCTTAACAGTCTGTATTATTCTGTTTGTCGGCTGCAATAAGAAAACAAAAAATCCGTTTACGGAAGGAGAAGGTCAGTTTTCCCTGACAGCTTCTAATCAAAGTGCGGTCCCTGAGCATGTTGAAGGGGTCGAAGTGCAAAAAAAGGAGTTGAATTCTATGAAAATCCAGAACGAAATGTCGCCGCAGCTTATGCTTGAATTTTACAAAGACAGACCTGAAGTAAAGCTTGGTACAGTAAAACACGAAACTTATTATTCAAACACCTGTCGTATGGAACGAGGTTTCAGTATTCTTCTTCCTGCAAGCTATGATGGCGTAAAAAAATATCCTGTTGTGTACTTTCAGCACGGAATTTTTGGTGATGAAAACGGTATTATTCAGGATGACAGCAATAAATTCAAACAGATATCTGCAAATCTTGCTGCCGATGGCAAAGCAAAAGAAATGATTTTTGTATTTGGTCACATGTATGCAACTGATGATCCGAATCAGAAACCAGGTTTTGATTCTGTAGCAATAAAGCCTTATGACAATTTTATAAATGAGCTTGTAAATGACCTTATGCCATACATAGAAACTAACTATGCGGTCTTAACCGGACGTGAAAATACTGCAGTCTGTGGATTTTCAATGGGTGGACGCGAATCGCTATATATAGGATTATTGCGCCCGGATTTGTTTGGATACATAGGAGCAATTGCACCGGCCCCGGGTCTTGTTCCTGGAAAAGACGGCTTTATGACACACGAAGGTTCTCTTCAGGAAAACGAAGTAAAATATCCTGATGGAATGCCTCTTCCTGAATTCGTAATGATCTGCTGCGGAACTCAGGATAGTGTAGTAGGAAAGTTTCCTCTTTCATATCACAAACTGTTTAATCAGAATGGAATAGAACATTTATGGTTTGAAATAAATGGCGCTGATCACAACAATATTGCAATTCGAACAGGACTATACTATTTTCTACAAGAAATCTTCAAATAAGAGGCTCTTGTTAAAAAAAATCACTTGTTGAAACTCAACTCCCTCTTGTTGTATAATATCTGCGGTGCGAAAAATATCGCGGAGGTAAAAAATAATGAATGTAGTTGTAATTGGAGCCCAGTGGGGTGATGAAGGAAAAGGTAAGATTGTTGATTATCTTGCAGAGGATGCTAAGTATGTTGTTCGTTATGCAGGTGGTCCAAATGCCGGTCATACAATTGTAGTAGACGGAAAGCAGTATGCACTTCATCAGGTTCCTTCTGGAATTCTTTATGCAGACAAAAAGGTTTTCCTTGGTTCTGGAATGGTAATTGATGCCGAAGCTTTCTTTAATGAACTTCAGATGCTTAAAGACAACGGAATTAACTGGGAAGGCAGAGTATTTATTTCTGACAGAGCACAGCTCATCCTGCCACGCTACCGCCAGATGGATAAAGACCGCGATGCTGCACGTAAACGACCAATTGGAACTACAGGACGAGGAATGGGTATTGCTTATGCCGAAAAAGCCCACCGCGATGGAGTTCGTCTTGCCGATTTAGACTGGCCAGAAAAAATGGCTGAATTTGATGGCGAAGATAAGGAATATCTTGATAAATACCGCGACCGCCTTATGAACATGCGTGTTAATATGGCTGCCGAAATGTATAAAGTAAAGGGTGAAAATATTTTGTTTGAAGGTGCTCAGGGTGCAATGCTCGACCTTGATAGCGGAACATATCCTTATGTAAGCTCTGGTGCTTCTTGTGCTGCAGGTGCTGCAAGTGGTTGTGGAATTGGCCCTCATGACCTTGACCAGATTATTGGTGTATTTAAAGCTTACGAAACACGCGTTGGAAATGGACCGATGCCTTCTGAATTCAACAACGAAAGCGAAGGAGAACTTTGCCAGTATGTTCGTGATACAGGCCGCGAATATGGAGTTACAACAGGTCGTGCACGCCGCTGTGGATATCTTGATCTTGTAGCACTCCGTTATGCCTGCCGTGTAAACTCACTGGATGGGCTTGTTCTTACCCACCTTGATATTTACGATGCAATGGATCAGATTGAAGCTTGTGTTGCTTATGAGATTAACGGTAAACAGGTAACAGATTTCCCTTCAAACGTAAAAGACCTTGAAAATGCTAAACCTGTTCTTGAAAAGTTCAAAGGCTGGAAAACAGTTCTCAAAGACTGCCGTTCTTACAAAGAACTCCCAGAAAACGCCCGTGCCTACATTAAATACATAGAAGACTACTGTGAAACTCCGGTAACAATAGTTTCTGTAGGCTACGAACGCAACGAAACCTTCGTAAGAAAGGATCCTTGGGTTAAATAATTATCAGAACCCGAAACTCATTTTTTTTATGTTTTTCCTTGAAAAAAATGAGTTTTAGGGTTTATAATATAAGTAGTTATGAAAGTAGATACAGTTGAACTGAGCATGGATGACATTCAAAGTATTAAGGACGCAGTTAGAGAGAGACGTCCTATAAATTTTTATTGTTATACTCTTACTCTTGAACAAAAGCAAAGATTCCAGAATATTCTTGATGTGTTTTTAAAAGAATGCGACGAATATTATTTATTCAACTGTCTTTCATATTGTCTTTTTGAACTTCTTGATAATGCAAGTAAAGCTAACGCAAAGCGTATTTATTTCAAAGAACAAAATCTTGATATTGATAACCAGAAAGATTATGCCAGCGGAATGAAGAACTTCAAGTCAAATCTTTCTGATAACAAACAGCATTATAAAGATGAACTTGAGTCCGGCTTGTTACAGGTTCATCTTCAACTTTCTGCAAATGATGTTATTTCGCTTTCGGTTTCAAATAATACAAAGATAACAGAAAATGAATATAGACGTATTCAGGATAAAATAGATAAAACAAAAAATTACGATAATGTTGCAGATGCCTTTGCAGATATTGATCAGACAGAAGGTTCCGGTTTGGGTATTATTACAATTGTAATTATGCTTCGCAAACTTGGACTAACTATGGACTGTCTCAAATTCAGTACTACCGAAGAAGAGACAGTTGCCAGTATCGTTATTCCAAAGAATCTTCTGAAAGATGCAGAAGATTTAATGGAATTGTAAGAAGCAATCTACTTTTTTTTACTGCCTCGTCGCTGCGTTCCTTTCAATGACTTGGTTTGTTTCGGGGCATACGCCTTTGCTAACAATTCACACTTATATGCTGCCTTTAATTTTGCTGCACGTAAATCCTTAAACAATTTCAGAATATTTTCAAGGTCTGCACTCTTTGCATTCATCATCATTAAAAGTTCAATAAGATTTATACTGTAATCTGTTATTTCTTTGTTGAACCATAAGATATTATCAAAGGTATTTGCACCACTTAATAATCTTCTGTGTTTACTTATTACAAGGAGTTCTGTTATTCTTGCAGCGGTAGCGCGTTTTCCTGAAGGTGTTGCAATTTTTGAAACATCACTTACACGGGCTAGAATAAACATTCTTGTAAGGTCTGTGCGAAGATTTTTTTCAAGGTCTGTGTAAGTAGTAATAAACTGATTGAACTTGCGGGCAAAATTCAAGAAGTCTGCAAGCCCCGAAGTTGCATATTTTCCGCTGAGTGCTCGACACAGTAAAACAACTTCTAAATTAGGGTCTGCACCTTCCATGAGTTTCACAAATTGTAGAACTTCTTTTGCATTTACAATTGCTTTCTGCAAGTCTGCAGGTTTTTTACCAGCTTTTGCATTATGAACTTGAACTAAAAGCTTTAAAAGTTGTTGAACATCTTTTGTAAGGGTGCATGTCTGAACTTTTTTAGAGTCAGTTTTTGCGTTTGTTTTTGCCTTAGTCTTTGCTTTAGTTGGTTTTTCTGTTGTTTTTTCCTTGAAACTTCCTTCCGAAGCTTTTTCTATCTTTTCACATTCAGTTTCAAAGGCAAGGGCTTGTTTTTCGGCAGCTTTAAGAATTTTATTTATTTCTGAAGAACTGACTTTTGGTTCTTCTTTATTTGTAAATGCCTGAATAACAGGTGGAAGTACAGCTTTTGCGTAATTTTCCATTGCGGCATAAAGGTCTTTGTAAATAATTTCCTGCCAGGCCGATTCTATGTCTTCGCAACCTGCGCCGTTCAAATGTTCGCACAAGATTCTGTAACGACCGTCGGCTTCGTCTGTTACCTGATGAACATCCATGTAAACCTGGTATTCAAAACCGTTGAGCATTACGAACAAGCCTTTCTCGCAGATTTCCTTGCTCTTACGGATATACCATAAGCCACTGCGGTTTTCGCGGAATATACAGTATTTGTCGTCTTCGCCGTTGAGGTTTAGTCCTTCGGAAATTGAACGTGAAATAAGTTTTGTTTCGTCGCCGTTGCCTGTTTTTACTGCGTACGGGTCAGACTGTTTGATCCAGCCGTAAGCGCGGTCGTACTTGTTGTTGTATACAACAAAGGTTCTTTCGTTACCGGCACCGTTTGAATAGGCAAATACGTTTTCGTTTACAACGCCGTCCTGCCAGAGGTCATAGAACAAGAAGTTTTCTACTCCGCTAAAGAGGTAGCGTTTTTTCATGAGAGGGAATATTTCGCGCCAGTGCCTGTCTACCAGATACTGACTTGGTTTTTCGTCTTTGTAGGCCTTGGTGTATTCCATGCCGTATTTTTCTGTAAAGCCTTCAATCTGTCCGTGACCAAACATTGGCAAGCCCGGCATAGTAATCATGAGTGTACATACACCAAAATATTTGTCGCCGTCACCAAACTGGGCAATTGCAGTTTCTTCATCAGGGTTGTTCATAAAGTTTACGTAGCGTTTAAGAACCTGCGGGTCAAAAGTGATTGTATTTTTTACAGTCTGCCTGTATTTCTGATTCTCTTCCTTTTTAAGCATGTTCATGAATGCAGAGTTGTATACGCGGTGCATACCAAGTGTGCGTACAAAATATCCTTCCATCATCCAGAAGGCTTCGGCAAGCAGCAAAGTATCCGGGCATTCGCGGGCAACACGGTCTACAACTTCGCGCCAGAATTCGTTTGGAATTGCTTTGTTGAATTCTTCGTAGCTAAGGCCTGTTTCGCTACGGGTTGCAATGTCTCCTCCGTGTCCTGGCTCCGGGTACCAAAGGCGGCGTATAGATTTTTTTGCAAGAACCATTGCGGCATCAAAACGGATAATCGGGAAGTTCTGTGCAACATGTAAAATTTCCTGCATTACAGCTTCGCGGGCTTGTGGGTTCAAAAAGTCAATCTGGGCTGTGTCGTTCCATGGAAGTCCTGTTCCGTCGTTTCCGTGGTAGATGTAGCGGGTGTCGCCAGTCTGATTGTCTACGCGCTTGAAAACTACAGAACAGTCATTTTTTGTGTAGTAGTGGTCTTCAAGGTAAAGAGAAACTCTGCCGTCCTGCGAAAGGTTTTCTCCATTAAAGGTGTAGTGCGGGAACGGGCAGTCGCGGCGCTGAATAAAAAGATCCGGGCGGTTTATAACCCAGTCGCCGTCCATACCTGTGTGGTTTGGTACCATATCAGAAGCAAGACGGATTCCTCGCTGCCACAAGCGGGTGCGTAAGTTTGCAAGGGCATCCCAGCCACCAATATTCTGTGCAATGTTGTAGTCGTAAAGAGAGTAAGCACTGGCAGCTGCTTCGGGGTTTCCGCAAATCTGTTTGATGCGGCGGCTTGCTTTTGAGCGTTCCCAAAGTCCTATGAGCCAAAGGCCTGTAAATCCTTCGTCACGCAGCTTATCAAGTTCAGGGTCTGGAATCTGGTCAAGGCGGGTAATAGGGTAGCCGTATTGTTTTGTAAGCTGGTCCAGCCATACAAGAACTGTTTTTGCAATAAGAATTACTTTTGGCATCCAGTCACTGTCGGGGCTGTAGCGTTCGTATTCGTTCATCAAGTTTTCAAAGGAGTAGGCAGTCATATCGGGGAGGTCGCCGCCACCAAAACCATGCCAGGCAGCCTTTTCTTCTTCGCTGATTGTGTCCATTCCGGCAAGGATTCGCTTGAGCCATTCACCAAGGAATTCTGCCCAGTATTTCTGAATATATTCAAGCTGTCCTTTAAGACTATCCGGAGCAAAAGCCTGAGGTTCCTTAAGGAGATTTATAAGATCGTGGTCAAAAGGCCCGAAGGTTGGCTGTGATTTAGCGTATGCCTTAATGCTTGTCCAGGTTTTACCGTATAGTTTGTTTTTTGCAAGCGGCTTGTCATCAAAAAGCAATTTGAACGGTTTGAAGGCTGCGTTTTCATTTGCAAGGTGAAGAAGTATGAGCTCTTCGAGTGTTTGCTCTCGGTTTGAACGCTGTTCCCCGGTTGCAAGGTCGGTGCCTTTTCGCAAGAGGTATTCGCTGGCAGTACATTTTTCCTTATAAACTTCAACAGGCGGGAACTCCTGCAAAAAATCAAGCAGCAGAGTGTCAATTTCTTTTTTTGTATATTGCTTTTCAAGCTCTGCCATCAGGTTGTGCATAAAGGTTGGCACCTTGTTTCGCCTGTAAAGCATGCACACATGATGGAGAATTTCATCAATAAGCCCCATTGCATTGAGCTGTCCTGCACTTACGCGTTTGTTTTCATCACCGGTAACAGTATCAATATAATTATTAAAGAGGACCTGAAAATTGCGCACGTTCCTCATATTGGCAAAAACAACATTTCCGCTCGAAGCAAAAAGCCCCTCTTCAAAAGAGCAAAGATCGCGCACTTTTCTGGAAATATGGAACTCGTTATATGAAAGTTTCATGAATGAATCTCCTTTATTTTATCTATCAGTTCTTTATTATCTATTAAATCTTCTACTGCGCATGGCATTCGGTAGGTCCAGTTAAACTTTGTTACTGTTCCCGGGATATTTATGCGTTCGGCGCTGGCTTTTGTTAACCAGAAGGATTTGTCCATATATAAGAAATCCTGCAGTGGTGGAATGAACCATTGGCTTGCGCTGGTTGCAGACACGCTTAGGATTGTTTGGGCCAGTTCCGGTGTGAAGTCTCGTTGTGCAAGAGCCTTGGCGCCCTGAGAGATTTCATTTTCTGGTTTATCGAACAACGGCCCTTCTGCATCTTCTTTGAGTCCGAATGCGGCAGGATTTGCTTTTATAAAGGCTTCTACACTTTCTTTTTCGGTTTCCCACCATTCGCGGATTGTGCTTGAATCGTGAACGGAAGTTGTGGTAACGCTGAGCGGTTCGTATTTTTTGAATGGAACATAAGGCTGTCCATCTTCTGCCCATTCGCGGCACCAGCGTACAACACGCAAACCAAGGATGTTGTGCTTTTTCATTGTCTCCGGTACACACGAAATGCCAACTCCTAAATCTTCACCGCACGGAATCATTTTAAGACCGCTGGTTATGGCATTAAAAATTTCATCGGCCTGTTTTTTCCAGAGATTCGTGTTTTTCTTTCCAAGCTTGGTGAACAGTTCTTCAAGCGCAGTTTTTTCTGCCTCGTTGAGCGACTTCCACGAAGTAGACTGGTTGTATGTCCAAAGCGGAATAAACTTATTTTTGCCCACTTCCAGAAGAGTTCTGTTTGACCAGTATTCACTTAATTTCTGGCGGATTTTTTCCTGGGCAGGCTCGTCTACAAAAGCAGTAAGATTCAAGTTTGCAAGCTGGGCGTTTCCTTTAATTGAATTATCAAAAAGCCAGAGTTCCTCGTTTCCAATTTGAGTACAGCAGGTTTCAAGAATCTTGTGGGCAACTTCGCGGTTCCAGGTAATGTCTTCTACAGCGCTTGTAGGAATATGAGGATGGCTTAACCATCGGATTCTGTCATCGTCAAAACCAAGCTCGTAAAGGTCATCAATTTTAAAAGAAGCATAAGGTTCTGTGTGGCCTGTAAGAGCGTTGCAGTCTGTGCTAGGAATTGCCCAGATGCGGAAAAAGCCCAGAATGTGGTCTAGTCGGTAGGCATCATAATAGCGGGATGCAGTTTTGAGACGCTGCTTCCACCAGCTGTAATCCTGTGCTTTAAGATTTTTCCAGTTGTAAGTTGGGAAGCCCCAATTTTGTCCGGCAGGGTTTTCTCCGTCGCTTGGAGATCCTGCACGCAGGTCATGATTAAAAAATTCCGGATAAGCCCAGGCATCGCAGGAATCTTCGTTCATAAGGATTGGCATGTCGCCTTTAAGGAGCAGCCCCATCTTGTGTACTTCTGCCACGGCAGATTCAAACTGTGAGGCAGCAAGCATCTGGCACCAGGCGTAAAAAAGATGTTCCTTTTTGAAGGCCTTTGTGTTCCACCTTTTTGTAATCTGCTCGGCGGTCATTGTTTTATCATCTTCATGCCAGCTTTTCCAGCTTGCCTGCATGTAGTTCCATTTAAGGTTTTTGTAAACGGCGTAGGTTTTTATCCAGCTGTTTGATTTGATCCAGCTTTCCAGTGCTTCATCAGGAGTGCCTGTTTTTCCAACCTGGCTTGCATCATAAAGCTTCATCAAAAGGGAAGTTTTTGTGTTCAAAATTGAATCATAGTCGTAGCGCAAGGTGTAGGCATTTGCAGAAATAAAATCATCGTAGGCTTTTTTGAATTTTGCGTCTGATTTGTATAAATCGTCAAACCCCGGAACATCCTTAATGCGGATATAAATAGGATGCAGCGCAAAAGCCGAAAGTCCCGAGTAGGGTGAACTTTGGGTTCCTGTATCATTTACAGGAAGCAGCTGAATTATACCAAGTCCCGCCTCTTTGCAAAAACGGGCAAAAGGAACAAGGTCCGCAAATTCTCCAATCACAGGATTTTCTTTTGTATATAAGGCGCCAAGCGGCACAGCCACGCCAGTAAGTTTCTTTTTCTGCATAGTTTTCATATTATACCACGAAATTTGCAAAAAAAATGAAGAATTTTTCACTTTTTTTGAGGATTTTTTTCCTTGACGGTTTTTTGCGGGGGGGGGGTATAATAGAAGAAACATTCTAATTTCTGGAGCTTTCTTATGAAAAAACTATTGAGCCTTCTGATCGTTGTCTGCTGTTTATTGTCTGTTATTTCCTGTGGCACATCTCCTGCTTCTGAGCAAAATGAAAAGCCGTATAAAATTGATTTAAGTCATATTGAGACATCAAATGATGATAATTCGATGACCTTTGATAAGGCTTCGGGGATTGTTACAGTAAATCGCGATTATATAAATCAATCTTGTTTAGGTTTATGGGTTGATGAAGATATTACAAATTATAATATCCTGAGAATAAAATATAAGGCTCTTGGCGATTACGGATTCCATATTAACACAGAGTATGAGAATGATCCTACCTCAGACTGGTGGGGCGACAATACTTACTGTCCGTCCTATCTTACAGAAATGGTGATCCCGATAAAAACTGGTGTTACAAAGCTGAAGTTCATTACTATATCTTCTGTAAGTTATATCTGGACTTATAAATTCAGAATTGATGAAATTACTCTGGAGAAGGTCAGCAATCCTCAGAAAACTGATGTTGCAGTAAGTAATGAGCCTCCGCTTATTGATACTGCTTCAGACGGAACCTTTAATGATTCAATCAGCGCATGGGATTTTGTAAACGGTCTTGGAGCCGGCTTTCATTATGGGGCTTTTCATTCTGTTAGTGCCTGGCAGGATTTTGGTCTTGACAGTTATTCCTGGAGCGGAGATATAAAACCTAAAAAAGAAATAATTCAGACCATCAAAAACAAAGGCTTTAAAACCCTAAGGCTTCAGGTAGCTTCTTACTGTCATCTTCTTGATGATGATTACACGATTGATCCGCGCTTTATGAAGACTGTAAAGGATGTTATCGACTGGGCTATTGAAGAGGATATGTATGTCATTCTATGTGGACCGCTTGCAGAAATGTTTCAGGATCAGAAGTATCTGGAAAAGGCATCAGAGAGCGTTCATTTTGCAGGTTTTTCTGTAAGTGAAAATGAGAAAGAAGAATCCTTGAAGTTTTTAAAGGCAATCTGGCTACAGTATGCAAAGACCTTTAACAATTCCTATGATGAACATCTGATTTTCGAAACTTTAAACGAGCCTATAGACTGTTTTCATGAGCATGCCTGGAGGCCAAGACTTGATTGTTCTGTGTGTATAAAAGATTTTGAAATCCTAAAGGAATATAATCAGCTGATTGTAGATACGATCCGTTCAACCGGAGGAAACAATGAAAAACGCTTTATAATGGTAGAAGGTCTTGCCGCAGGAAATCTGAATTGTATAAGTATTGCAAATGAAAACTCGTTCACCCTTCCAAATGACACGGCTGAAGATAAACTTATTCCTACTTTCCATTACTATCCTATGGAATGCGGAAAGCCCTTTTCAAAAAAGGTGTATTCGCGAAGTGTGAAAATTGCTACTCAAGAAATGTTTGCATCTTTTGACAGTCTGTATTTCTCTAAGCATATTCCGGTTTATATGTCCGAAGGTTTTCATGATCGCTCAATTCCAATTATGGAACGCATAAGTTGTCTTAAGGATTTTATGGCAGAAGCAAAGAAGACTGGACGTAGCTGTAATGTAACTATGATTAACGATGGTGATTATTTGTGTCAGTCGAGTGCTTTTGGAACTTTATCATACCAGGATTTAAAATGGTACGACAATGAGTATGTTGATACGCTGATTTATGCCTGCGAAGGAAAAGAATATCCATTAAGTGATGACTTTGTTAAAAAAAATACGCTGATAATTGAGAGTATAGTAGGAAAAAATCTTTTACCCGAACCTGTTGAAAAAAATGGATCTGATGATGCTACCGTAATTAAAACTGATCTTTTAGTGCGCTCAACTCCTTCAGAATATAAGTTTGAATTCCAGATTGAAACGACTGGCCCTGATGCAGTATTGCAGGTTAGTTATAATGATTTAAAATTAGTCTGGCGTGAGCTTGTTCAGCAAGAGAACGTAACCATACAAGGCGGAACTCTTAAAGACGGCTGGTGCATTGCAATTTCAGAAAGCGGCACAGTTACACTTAGCATTGACGAAAAGCTTGCCCTGGACCTTGAGTGTGCAGAGGCTCTTTATATAAATGGTTGTAACATCATAATCAAGTCGATGAAGGTTGTGGAGTAATTACTCCCACAAAAGCTGCAGGCCGTTTTCTTCGTATTGAGAAAATTTTTCATCTTTACTGATCAGGACAAGATTATTGCGGATTGCCTGTTGAATTAGCATGCGGTCAAAAGGGTCGTGGTGATTTTCTTTTTGCGGAATCTGACCTATTGTCAGGTAATCGTATGGTTCGGGGTTTAGGATGGTAAAATCATATTCTTTGGCAATATGGGGAATGTGGAGTATGTTGACTTTTCCAAGATCAAGTTTTTTGTTTTGATGTTTAATTGCAATTTCCCAAAAGCTTATAGGACTTACAAATATAGTATTTCTTTCGTCTTCCAGTACCTGTTGTGCTTTTTTTGATAATTTATAAGAATCCATAATTGTCCAAAGAAGAATATGAGTATCGATTAAATATTCCACAAGCTCCTCCTACATTAAATCATCCATATCATCAAAAAGCCATTCCGGAGTTATTTCAAAGCTTTCATCTTCCCAAAGTGGGCCTAAGTGATTGTATGATCCGAGAGGACGTTTTTTTCTCTTAGGCATAGTATTAATCTGCGTAAGCTGTGCAACAGGCTTCTTTGCGCGTCCGTATAAAATGTGGACTTCTTCGCCCTGCATAACCTTATCCAAAACCGAGGAAAAATTTGCTTTAAAATCGCCGACAGTCATTTCTATCATGACTATAGTGTAAGAGCAACTTGTCAAGTTGTCAAGATAAAATCAACATGGAAACCAAAACCGAACCACTTTCTGCCCGCGTGGTAGAAAAAATCATCAGTGAATTTTTGACTTCTCAAGCCGGCTGATTTTTCCTTGACGCCTTTTTGCGGGGAGGGGTACAATATAAGAAGTATTTCAATTCAGGAGCTTACAACATATGAAAAAACTTTTGTGCCTTTTGATCCTTGCCTGCTGTGCGATAGCTGCCTTTGCGCAGAATGTAAAACCTTACACTGTTGATTTGAACCGCATGGATACATCCAACGATGACAAAACAGTAACCTTTGACAGAAAGACGGGGACTGTTACAATTAAAAAGAATACTGCAAATATCTATCTTTGGCCTGGTGATATAGACATTTCTAACTATAACATTGCAAGAGTTAAGTATAAAGCTTCTGGAGATTGCGGATTCATTTTTGTTTTAGATTATGATGATGAAACGCTATCCTGGACAGACAAATCTACCTATTGTCCCTCTTACCTTGATGAAATGGTTGTTACAATACACCCTGGTCAGAAAAAAGTTAATGGCATATTCTTTCAGGGAACATGGAACGTTGATAATTACCAGTTTATTATAGAGTCAGTCACTTTTGAAAAAGTCGCAAACCCTGTTACGACCGATGTTTTTGCCTGTGATGAACCGCCTGTAATTGATACAGCGACCAGCGGCAAAATTGATGAAAAACTCAGCGCTTGGGATTTTGTTTCTACAATGGGAGTAGGCTGGCAGTATCCTGTATTTGGCCAAAGCGGATACGGAAATCTGGATTTTGGAATGGATTTTTATTATTGCTGGAACCGCTATGGAAAGCCAACAAAAAAGATAATTGAGCTAATAAAACAAAAGGGATTTAAAACTATTCGTCTTCAGACTACACCAGGAGACCACATATTAGACAGTGCTTATACGATTGACCCGCGCTATATAGCTGCCATAAAAGAAGTAGTCGACTGGGCATTAGAAGAAAATTTGAATGTAATTATCTGCGGTCCTTTTGCAGATTACATGAAAAATGAAACTTACAGAAAAGTTGTAAAAGAAAACGTTCATTATGCAGCTTATCTTGTAAATGAAGAAAATAAAACCGAATCAAAGGAATTCATAAAAGCTGTGTGGACGCAGTATGCACGAGCTTTTAATAATTCTTATGATGAACATTTGATTTTTGAAACCTTGAATGAGCCTGTACATGTTTTTCATGAACACGAAGTGCTTGCAAGAACAGACTGCGAGGTATGTAAAAAGGATTATGCAATTTTAAATGAATATAATCAGTTGATTGTTGATACAATCCGTTCAACCGGCGGTAATAATGCAAAACGATTTATTATGGTTGAAGGCCTTGGATATGCAAGGTGGCAGTGTATAACAAATAATCTTTTTAAACTGCCAAAGGATAAAGCTAAAAACAAATTAATTCCTGCTGTTCATCATTATCCTTTGGGTGATGGACCGGATGCGGTTTTGTTGTATTCAAAAGGTATAAAAAATCAAATTACAGAAGAATTTGCAGCGCTGGATAAGTATTATTTTAAAAAGCATATTCCAGTTTATTTTACTGAAATAGGTTTTGATCCAGATAATATCCCGGTTTTGGAGCGACTAAACTGCATGAAAGATTTGATGGCAGAAATGACTAAGAAGGGTCGCTCTTGTGCTGCTAATCATGATGATAATTTTAGTTATATAAACCTTCTGGAAGCCAAATGGAATGAAGATGAGGCGCCATATTTGAATTCTCTAATTTATGCTTCGCAGGGAAAAGAGTATCCTTTGAGTGAAGATTTTATTAAACAGAATGAAATTAAAATAGAAAGCATTGTGGGTAAAAATCTTTTGAGCGAAGCCTTTGATCCAAAAAATTGGGAAAACTCTTATGAAATAAAACCTGCAATACTTGTTCGTTCTGTTTCTGAAAAATATAAACTTGAATTCCAGATAGAAAAAACTGGTTCCAAACCAATTCTACAGGTTTGTTTTATTGACAAGAACGAGAATTTCACCGATATTTCCGCAAGAAGCGATGTAAAAGTAACTGGTGCCGTAAAAGGCTGGTGTTTTGAAGTTCAATCTGACACTATAGTTATAACCGTAAGTGAAAAACTTGCCATAGATTTTGAATCCAACGGTTTTTATATAAACGGCCAGGACATCATCATAAAATCCGTAAAGGTAATAGAGTAAAACTCTGAATTGTTATTAAAGATTCTTTATAAACCTCAGCTGCGTCTTTTCGTCAGCATATCCCTGTGTGCGGTAAAAGTCGTGGGCTTGTGTGCGGGTGCTGCCGGAGTTGAGGCGCATGCAGGTGATACCGTTCTGACGGGCCCAGGCTTCTGCTTGTTTCAAAAGGGTCGTGCCTATTCCCTGGCGGCGGAAGTCTGATGCAACTGCAATGCCTAAAAGATTTGCCATTGGCGGGAAGTAGAGGACGTTGTATTTTTCTACGTGGATTACTCCGGCTATGCGACCGTCACACTCTGCAACAAAAACGGCTTCGCGGGTGAGGTCCAGGACTGCAAACTGATTTTGTACAATTTCCAGGGTGCATTCTGCGTATCCCAAATCGTTTCTAAAAATCTCGCTCATTTGAGGAATGTCAGAGGCGATTGCCTGTCGGATTATAACTTTTTGCATTGCGTTTTCCTTCTATATTTTATGCTGGCAGTGCCATATAGGAGTTGCAAGTTTATTGCTGAATGGCTGTGCACGCCTGAAATCCGGGAGCCAGCTGGTGTCGTCGGTGAGCTGCTGGTAGAATAAATATTCAAAGTCGTACGCTTCTATGAGGTCTTGAATATCGGAGTCTTCCTCTGGTGTGACGAGGTGGTTTTCCAAAGTTGAAAGCGCTTTGTGGCGGGCTGCGAGTTGCGGGGCTTCTTCTTCAAACGGCACCGGCGTGTACTGATTCATAAGCGAAATGATTGCTCGTCCGTCTGCATTTTCCTTGAGCCATCCTAAAACATCTGCGGTCTGTTCAAACTTGCCGGGCATAAAAAGATGACGGATGATTACGCCAGACATCATTTTATCTCGTGGCTGGCCAGGTTCTGCCCATTCTGCGGGTTTTGCGTCTGGCGGTTCTGCCAGGCTTACAATTTCAAGCGGATTATTTTCTATCATCCAGCGGATTGCG
The DNA here is from genome assembly GCA_017617145.1 of Treponema sp. The sequence goes on from JAFZWX010000183.1 coordinate 22,724, forward strand.
GTGGTGGCAGCGTTGGGGTAGTCTGGCGCTGCAAAAAGCCCACGTGAAAGGTCTCCGTCAAGCGTTTTCAAATCAGGCAGCCAGATTGTGACGAGGCCTTTGAGCAGCTCCAGCATTTCAACAGATTCATACGCAGAGCTGTTCCAGCAGAAAGGTACGGTAACTCCGCCATCACGTGCGGCTCTCAAATATTCTGCAAGCACAGGAATATGATGACTTCCTGTTACAAGATTAATATTTTCCGCCCCGGCAGCCTGCAACTTTAAGCAGATGTCTACAAACTCGGAGCGGTTTACTGCTCGTCCAAGTCCATCCTGGCTTATCTGATAGTTCTGGCAAAAGGCACAGCGCAAAGTACAGCCTGTAAAAAAGATTGTTCCGCTGCCACCAAAAACTGTGATTAAAGGTTCTTCGCCAAAATGAAGGCCCGCAAAGGCAATGCGAAGGTCAGCAGGTTCACGGCAAAAGCCTGTGGTTTCGACAGGCTCAACCACCATACGATTTGCACCACATCGTCTTGGGCACTGCACGCAATTTTTATAAAGGGCATCCAAATCCAAAATCAGTAAGCTCCCTTTGAGACTAAAATCATCATCATGTCCTGCAAAATATTTACAGGTAAATCTTCTGCTTCGTAATTTACAAGGCGTCCAAGCTCCTGCCAGTCTTCATTGGTAATCAAATCCTGGTCTTCGTCGCTGTTGTCTAAAAATGCAAGAAAGGCACCAAGCTTTGCAGAGTTATCGGCACTCGGCTCGTAAGTTAAATCGGCACCGTTAAGAATATATGTATTTTCCCAATACTCAAAAACCGAACCAGGCAATCCCATTGGGCAGGAGGTTGCGCGTTCAAAAAGATTTCTCAAATCGTCACGAAGATCATTGTAGCCCGAAAATCCAGGTTTGTTTTGTCGGGTATGTTTTTTGAGCTTTTCTACATCACTTAGAAATTTTCCGATATCTGTCATGGAGTTATTATAGAATTAAAATTGGTGCTGTACAATATGGATTGTCGGGTCAAGCCCGACAATGACAAATGTGTCATTCCTGACAATGACAAATGTGTCATTCCCGCGCTTGACGCGGGAATCTATTACTTAAACCTTTCAATCAACTCATCGCGGTTCTTGACGCCGATTTTGGAGTAGAGCCGGCTTGTGTAATTTTCAACTGTACGCGGCGAAATAAAAAGCTCGTCGCAAATCTGTTTGTTTGATTTTTCCTGGAGAAGGGCTTCAAAAATAACACGCTCCTGTTTTGACAAAACCGAAACAATTGAATCAATTTTGTTCTGCGCGTCGCTCATGTATTGTTCCATGTAAGTTCCACCATTCTGGACAACTTCAAGACAATGTGCAAGCTCTTCTTCTTTTGCCGCTTTTGAAATGTAGCCTTTTGCGCCCGAATCCTTTGCCTGTAAAACAAAGCCTGTTGTGTCATACATGGAATACATTACGCATTTAATCTGCGGCCATTTTTGGGTAATCTGCTTTACAAGTGAAAATCCGGTTTCGTTTATAAGCTGAACATCAACAATAATAATTTCGGGAAAGGCAGTTTCTGAAAGTCCTTCAAGGCATTCAGGCGAAGAAGCAAAATCTTTTTCAACGCGCCACTGGGTATGATTTTCGAGCCAGGCTTTAAGGCCGTTTCGAACCATGTTGTGGTCATCTACAATATAAACAACATTTTTCATACGCCGCCCTCCAGAGGTAATTCAATTTTAATTTCCATACCGTCGTTTTGCGAGGTAAAAAACTCTATACTGCCACCAATCAGTTCCATCCTGTCTTTCATTGAACGTAAGCCCAGATGCTCTTTGCTTTTGAGTCGTCGTTCAAGCTCGTTTTGATTGCAGCCAATGCCGTCGTCGGTAACATAAATCAAAAGAGAGTCGCCTTCTTTTTCTCCATCCTTTTTCATAAAAATAGAAGCCTGCGTTGCATAAGAATGTTTTTCTATATTTGTAAGCGCTTCCTGAATTACGCGGAAAAGATTCTGAGTAATTTCTTTTTCGAGCACCGGATATTCAAAGCCGTCATCAACTTTAAAAACACAAGGAATATGAGTTCGCGACGTAAACTGCTGAACAAGTGAATTGATAATAGAAATAAGTTCAACCTTGGAAGATTCTCCATCACTATGACTTGCAAGCTCGGCTGGAGTTAGATTGTAGCAGATATTGCGCAGCTTAATGATACAGTCTGTTGCAAGATCGGCAATTTTTGTCTGCCTCTGACGCGAAGCTTCATCAATAACAAGATTTTCAGTTTCGAGCCTGAGCACACGGATATCCTGAACAACAGAATCGTGAATATCGCGGCTGATTTTTGCTCGCTCTTTTTCCTGAATATCAAAAATCATTTTGTTGCGTTCTTTAAGAAGCTTTTCGGTAAGCTTGTTCTGTCTGATTTTTTTGATAAGCAGAATTATTAAAAAGACTGCTGTAAAAATAAGACAAACAAAAGCTAAAGCCTGTAATGCAAGCTGCCACGGTTTTTGCTGACGGAGCATTGGAAGTAATCCGTTTTCGTAACGCTTATCAATAATCAGAGCTTTCCTTTTTGCAGCCCAATAGCTTTCATATTTTTTAAGCCTGCCGTTTACACAGTTGTACAGCCACCACGAACTTGTATCTATGTCGCAAATTAAAAGAGAGTAGTCTGTAGTTTGAAAAACTCCTTCATCGAGAGATTTTATAAGTAAGGATTTGTCCTTGTTTGTCTGATGTTCATAATTTTCAAAGGCATTAAACGAAACTGTGTCTGCAGCGCGCGGTACCCTAAAAACAAAATTTCCTTTTGAATCTTCTATTTGATAAAGTCTGCTTCCCAAAACATTTCCATTACTATAACTGTCATGCAAAAACCACACGCCTGTTTTGTTTACAAGAAAATGTCCGATTCCGCTTTCCATGACCTGATATTCTAAATTTACAAAAGGCTGATTTGTATTGTAAGTCTGCGTTGCAATGTAAAGTCCCTGAGTGTTTTTTTCTGAATTGTCATTTGCCCAGGCCGAAGTAAAATAAAACTTTTTTGAATAAGGACTGAACACAAGGCTTTTTATGGAATTAGATGATGTATAAAGCATATCCCACAATGGCCTGATTTTAGAATCTCTGTTAGTTCCTGCGTGAAAAACCCAGACAACAGAATGTTCACCGTCTGCCTGATTTGTTGCCATTAAAAAAAGAGAATTATCTTCGTTGCCCGCACATGCCACAACATCAGTTTTTAAAAATTCATTTTTCTGAATTGTCCAGCTTTCTGCATATTCAGCCGCTTCTTCTTCCGTAAGCGAAAAAAGTGCAGTTGATGATATTAGTAAAAGTGCAGCAATAAAAAGGATTTTTCTACGCATCATACAACTATAATACTTCAAAATACCCGAATGCGATAGAGAGTTAAACTCACAAATTTCATCGTCATTCCCGTACTTGAAATACTTGTGTCATTCCCGTGCTTGACACGGGAATCTCTCTTGTAAATAGATTGTCGGGTCAAGCCCGACAATGACATTCTCATAAAATTGTGAGTTCAACTCTGTATTTTTTTAGAAAAAGCTGGTGCATAATTAAACTAAAGGAGATTTTTATGAAAAAACTATTTTTTGTTTTGATTCTTGTGTGCTGTGTGGCATTGAGTTTTGCGCAGAATGTAAAACCGTATACAGCTGATCTGAACAGTTTTCCTGCCACAAACGGTGACAAAACTGCAAGTTTCAATAAAACAACAAAAACAATAACAATCAAACAAAATCAGCCGGGTACAGAAAACGGTATATATCTTGATCTTAAATACCTTGATATCAGCGATTATAACATAGTCAGGTTTAAATATACTGTTCCGACAGATTACGGTTTTTATTTTATTCTTAACTATGATGACAACAGTAATCTTGCGTGGAATGAATATTGTACCTATTGTCCAGGTTATCTTACAGAAATGGTAATTCCCCTAAGCCCGGAAAAGAAAAGATTAAATGGAATTGAATTAAAAAATCTTTGGAATATAAGTTGTCAGCAGATTATTCTTGAAGCAATTACGCTGGAAAAAGTTTCAAATCCTCAGAAAACTGATGTTTTTGCAAGTGATGAGCCGCCTGTAATTGATATTGCAACATCCGGCACAATTAACGAAAAACTTACAGCCTGGGATTTTGTACAGAAGCTTGGAGCTGGTTTTCAGTATATGTGTTTTACATGTGGCACAAACTCGCTTGATATGGGAATGGATATTTACAGCTGGACAGGTTTTTCAAAACCAACAAAAGAACAGATTCTGTTTTTAAAAGAAAAAGGTTTTAAAACTATAAGGCTTCAAACAAGTCCAGGACTGGGACATATTCTTGACGAAAACTACACTATAGATCCAAGGTATATTAATGAAATCAAGAAGGTTATTGACTGGTGTATAGAAGAAGATTTGTATGTTATTCTTTGCGGTGCTTTTGCAGAAGACACTGGCGGGAATGAATTCAAAAGAAGGGTGGAGATTGGTGATAAACATTTTGCCGATTACTATGTAAATGAAAAATATAAAAAAGAATCAAAAAAGTTTATTGAAGCAATGTGGAGACAGTATGCACAGGCCTTCAACAATTCTTATGACGAGCATCTTATTTTTGAAACCTTGAATGAACCTGTAGATATGCTTCACGAGCATGCCTGGCAACCACAGAATAATTGTTCTGGGTGTAAAAAATCTTTTGCAATATTGAATGAATATAATCAGCTTATAGTAGATACTATCCGTTCTACCGGTGGAAACAATGCTACCCGTTTTGTAATGATAGAAGGTCTGGGTGCAAGATGGTACACTATTACATCTAATCTTTTTAAGTTGCCAAAAGATAAAGCAAAAGACAAGTTAATTCCAACATATCATCATTATCCTATGGGTGGTGCAGAAGAGTATTCTAATAAATATTATACCGACGGAATAAAAGAAACAATTACAGAATCTTTTGCTGCTTTAGATAAAAAATATTTTTCTAAGCATATTCCGGTTTATCTTGGTGAAACAAGTCAGAGCCGTCACACTCTTATTCTGGAACGCATAAAAATGATGAAAGATATAATGGCAGAAGTTACAAAAGCTGGTCGTTCCTGTGCTGCCTGCTTTCATAGTGACGGTGATTTAACCGGATATTCAAGTCCTTTCTTTGGTTATTATGATTGCTGGGAGCTTAAATGGTATGATGAAGAATTTGTCGACACATTTGTTTACGGTGCTAGTGGCAAGGAATATAAGCTGAGTGACGATTTTGTAAAAAAGAATACTGTGAAAATTGAAAGCATTGTTGGTAAGGAATTGTTGCAGGGACCTTATGAAATTAAAAGCTGGAATGCCTATAGAATGAAATCATCAACATTCTATGACTCAACGCCTGCAAAATATAAGCTTGTTATTGAACTTGAAAAGACTGGTTCAGATCCAAGACTGGAACTTGCTTATATTGATTTTAATGGAGTCTGGCATAACAGTGCTAATACACCATTATTACAAAGCCTTAAAGTAAAAGGCGGTGCTTATGATGGAAATGTTCTTGTTAATTCAGATACTGTTGAAATTACCATTAACGAAAAGCTTGCAAAAGTTCTTCCGAATTGTGATTCGGTTTATCTTAATGGTCAGAACATCATTTTGAAGTCTGTGAAGGTGGTGGAGTAAACTTAATTCCTTAGACAGCCAACAGGTATTACTTTTACACCATTTTCGGTTGTGTATGACATTGAGGCATTTGCACAAATTATAATCAGCAAATCAGGTTCACGATATAAAACACCAGGATGTTCTTTGTTTTCTGAGGCTTCCTGGTTGTGTTTTTTTATTACATCAACAAATTTAAGCAGATTCTTTTCAGCTGCAGGAACTGCATTTTCGCCGGTTTTGATTTCTATAAGGGCATATCGTCCGTCTGCAAGCTGATACACGGCATCAGCCTCAAGCCCCATGTCATCACTATAGTGCATGACTCTGGCATTTTGGATTTCTGCATAAGCCAGAAGATCCCTTAAAACCATGTTTTCAAATACATGCCCAAATAGATCTAAATCTTTATAGAAATAATCAGGTTTTATTCCAAGCGCTGCCAGACCAATGGACGGATCTATGAAGATATGTTTTTTTGCAGCCCTGATTGCTGTTCTGGATCTTATTTGAGGTGTCCATGCATCAATGTCCTTTATTACAAACAGGTTTTCCAGTACTTCAATATACGAAGAAAAAGTAATATCCGTAATGTTTTGTGTTGCCTGTACATCAGCAAAGAGAACCTTCTTCTTTGCAAGCGTTGCCATGTTTCTGGCATACGACCATAAAATTGTTCTTGCCCATTCCGGATTCCTTTTTACTCCATCAATGGCACTTACATCTTTTTTATATATTTGTTCATAATAGTCTGTTGCAATCTGAAGTTTTGCCTCTTTGTCATCTATTGCAAGACATCTTGGCCATCCGCCTCTGGAAACAATATAGAATAAATCTTCTAATGTAATATCGCTTTTATTACCATCAATATTGTATTCTTTTTCCTCAAATAGTTTAGAAAGAGAAATCGAACCATTAGAATCGTTTGTTTCAAATAGTGTCATAGGAAACATTACAATTTCCGAAATTCTTCCTGTCCCTGTATGAGGAGTATCCGCTTTTTTACTTGTTGAACCGGTCAGAAAGTATTCTCCTGTTGATTCGGGATTATCATCGCAGTCTTTTCTTATAGTGCCCCAAATCTTTGGAGCATCCTGCCATTCATCAAAGAGAATTGGCTTTTCATTTTTCAAGAACAATTTTGGAGAGGTTTCTGCTATGTTTAAATAACCGTCTCTTTTTTCTTCATCCTGGAATTCAATTATAGTCTTACAGCGTTCCTTTGCGGTTCGTGTTTTTCCGCATCCCTTTGGACCTACTATATTTATTGCATTGAATGCCTTTATCCTGTCGTCAATTTCTTTATCAACAAGTCTTGGAAAATAATTCATTATTTAACCTACCTATCACTATTATTATAGATTTAAGACCATAAATCAAGTTTATTTTGTATTTTTCGAGTATTTTATTTTGTATTTTTCGAAAGATTTGTTTTGTGTTTTTCGATTTTTTTATGTAAAAACACAGTGGATTGGTAAAAACCTAAAGTCAATAAATGAATAAAATTGTGAGTTCAACTCTGTATTATTTTAGAAAAAGCTGTTGCATAATCAAAATACAGGAGATTTTTATGAAAAAACTACTTTGTATTTTGATTCTTGCGTGCTGCGGGGCACTTGGTTTTGCGCAGAATGTGTACCAGCTTGATTTGAACAAGTTTCCGGCCACAAACGAAACTAAAACTGCGGCATACGACAAGGCTTCCAAAACTGTCACACTAAATTCCAAAGGTGATGACGCCAATTTGTTTATGTGGCTTGATCAGCTTGATATTTCAAAATACAACATCATAAAAGTAAAGTATTCTCCATTAGATAATTGTGGTTTTTATTTTTCATTAAATTATGCAGACAGCAATGTAAACTGGGAAGATGCAGTTTCGTGGTGTCCGTCATATCTTTCCGAAGTAGTTATTCCCCTTATAAGCGGTCAGAAAAAGCTGAATGGTATTTCAATTAATAAAGACAAGTTTTACTGCTATGACAAAATGCGAATTAAGCTTGAGTCAATCACGCTGGAAAAAGTTGACAATCCAAAGAAAACAGATTTTTATGACTATGAGGAAACTCCTGTAATAGACACCGCTGCAACCGTAACGATTAATGCAAAAGCCACAGCCTGGGATTTTGTAAAAGGCTTTGGTGTAGGAAAAGAATTCCTGGCTTTTTTAAGCTTTGATACAGGTGGAATTGATACTGGCCTGGATTATAATTATGCAGGTGAACGCAGGCCTACAAAAGAGATTCTGCATTTCCTGAAAGAAAAGGGTTTTACAAGCATAAGACTCCAGACTCATCCTGGAACACACTTGATGGATGATAAATATACAATACACCCGACTTTCCTGAAAATGATAAAAGAAACTATCAACTGGGCGATTGAAGAAGATATGTATGTAATTCTTTGCGGACCGCCAAATGATGTTATGAACAGACCTGAAGTTACAGACGATGCCAATTTTGCAGGTTATCTTGTAAGTGCAGATTATAAGAAAGAATCAGAAGCGTTTTTAAAAGCTGTATGGAAACAATATGCAACTGCCTTTAATAATTCTTATGACGAGCATTTGATTTTTGAAACTCTGAATGAACCTGTAGACCGTTTTCATGAGCATAATTTTTATGAGACAGAAGATTGTGCTGTATGTAAAAAAGATTTTGCAATCTTGAATGAGTATAATCAGTTGATTGTTGATACAATCCGTTCTACCGGCGGAAACAACGCTAACCGGTTTATTATGGTTGAAGGACTTGCCGCCCGATGGAGCACTATTGCAACAAATCTTTTTAAGCTGCCTAAGGATAAAGCAAAAAATAAACTGATTCCGACAATTCATATTTATCCTATGCAGAATAGTAATATTTATACAGATGCTCTTAAGAAAGATGTTATTACTGATTGTTTTGCGGCTTTGGATAAATATTATTTTTCAAAAAAGATTCCGGTTATTGTTTCAGAAATCAATACATCACGTTTTAATAATGTTGTTGAGCGCATAAATTGTATTAAGGATTTTATGGCAGAAGTCAACAAATCTAACCGTTCCTGTGCCGTTTCATTTTTTGAATGTCCGGACAATGATAATACAGACGGATTCCGTTATTACGACCGTGAAACCTTGGAATGGCTGGATCAGGAATATGTGAATACCTTTTTGTATGCTGCAAGAGGAAAGGATTACCCTTTGAGCCAGGATTTTATAAAGCAACACGAAATCAAATTTGAAAGTATAACAGGTAAGAATCTTTTAAAAGAACCTGTAGAAATGAAGTCCTGGGATAATATGTACAAAATAAGTGGAAACAGCTTGTATCGTACAACGCCGTCAAAGTATAAGTTTGTTTTTGAATTTGAAAAAACAGGTTCAGAGCCAATGCTTCAATTCGGCTACATCGATCTGAAAAAAGGCTGGCACGAAATTCCGCCGATTAAAAATGTCAAAATTAAAGGCGGAACACTTAAGGACGGCTGGTGCATAACAATAAAAGACGATGTTGTTGAATTAAGCATAGATTCCGCCCTTGCCAAAGACCTTGCTGAATCTGAAAACCTTGTCTTGAATGGTCAGCAGATCATCATCAAGTCGGTGAAGGTGGTGGAGTAAACACTTTTTCAGGAGACTAAAATCAAAAAAAAAGAGTATCAAATTTTTATATACCTTCCAGATTTACTTTATAAACAAAATCTGGAAGTTTTGAATTTTGAATGAACATTGTCATGTAAATTGGAAGGTATGAAATTTTTCCTGAGGTCTTGAGGTTTTCATTGCACAGGACATACGCTTTTTTTATATCATAATCAGGATATGTAAGAACATTTTTCAAGGCATTATGGCGGTCGTAGTCTTTCCCTGATTTTACTTCTATTGGTACAATTTCATCATCGACAGTAATAACAAAATCAAGTTCGCCTTGTTTTTTACTGTTATAATAGAAAAGGTTGAAACCGTGTGCTTTTAGTTCCTGTGCAACTGCATTTTCAAAGATAGCCCCAAAGTTAATTCCGTTTTCATTATTCAAAATCTTAAGCTGAATTCCCTGTGCATATTGGCTTGCAAGTAGTCCAACATCATTAGAAAAAAGCTTGAACAAATTGCGCTGTTTTGCAAGTTCCAGTGGAAGTGAAGGTGCTTCGACATTATATGTTGGCAATGCAACTCCTGCTTCTCTTAGCCAGATAAAACTGTTTTCATAGCGGCTGAACTTCAGGTTTTCATTAAGCTTTTTTAGAATGAAACGTTTGTTTTGAGAATTAAGCTCTGCAGGAATTAAATCAAAAATATCTTCAATGTAGAGTTTATTCTGTGGATCATATTGGGAAATATCTTTTCTGTACATCTGCAGAATTGATTTTTGAACAGCCAGCACATTCTGAATATTATTGGTATCAATATAAGTCTGAACAACCGCAGGCATTCCTCCTGTTATCATATAAAGTCTGAAAAGCTGCATCATCTTTTCATGGATAACAGAATCAACGGGTGTCCGCTGTGCAAAGTTTTCTTTGAGTGTTTCAAAAATCTGCGGCTGAACTTTGCATGCTATGAAAAACTCCTCCAGATCCAACGGGTACATTTCTTTTATTGTCATAAAACCAACTGGCACGGAACGAATACTTTTTAATTCTATACCCAAAAGAGAACCACTCAAGGCATAACGATAGCTTCCTTCTTCAACAAGAAATTTTATTGCAGTTATAATTTCAGGTACCTTCTGAACTTCGTCAAAAAATATAAGGGTATTGCCTTTTTCCATAGGCTGATTCGTCAAGGCTGATATTCTAAGAAGGATGTCGTTTGCGTCTTTTGCATTATTAAAAGTTTCTATTGCCTGAGGCATTTCAATAAAGTTAATTTCAATGAAGTTTTTGAAATGCGATTTCCCGAATTCGCGTATTACAAAGGATTTTCCAATCTGACGGGCCCCAGTTATAAGGAGAGCTTCGGTTCTATTTTCTGTGTAAAATTTTTCCAATTCCGAATAAATCTTTCTGAATAACAAAATTATACCTCCTTTGTCCGTTTTTCCAATATGATTTTAACACATTTTGTCCGTTTTTCCAAGAAAAAAATGTATATTTTGTCCGTTTTTCCAAGAAAATTATCCTATTGACCCTGTAAACCTTTATGCAATAGACTCTCCTTATGTTCAGCGATACACACTTTCACTTTAAGATGATGACAGAAGAACGCGGCGTGGATGGAGTTGAGGTTTTGAGCCAGCTTGCGCGACGTGACTGTTTTTTTGGACTTGATATTGGAACCCGCGCGGGAGATTTGCAGGGAAGACAGCTTGCCGTAGAAAAATGCATTGCGGGAGTGGCGGACGCACGTCTTGCAGATAAAGCCCGCTCATTTATGTATTTTTCTGCCGGAATCTGGCCTGATGTTGAAAGCATTAAAGACAGGGAAAATCAGGTGAAGTTGCTGCGCGATTCTATTGTTGCCGCCAGTGCAGACCCCGATCAGGACACTCTTAATAGAAAAATCATCGCTGTAGGTGAGTGTGGACTTGACCATCACTGGAACCCAAGTGGCGAAGATGGCCGCTGCGAAGAAGATTTTGACGAACAGGTTTATCGTGGAGAACGCGAACTTTTTGAAGCACAGATTGAACTTGCCCGCGAACTTAAGCTCCCGGTTATTGTTCACAGCCGCGACGCCTTTGAAGACACACTTGAATGCATAAACAACATAGGCTATCACAACGGAATTATTCACTGCTACAGTTACGGCATTGAAGAAGCACGCACCTTCCTTGACCTTGGCTGGTACATTGCACTTGGCGGCGGCATAACTTACACAAAAAAATCAAAACTCGAGCAGCTGCAGCAGCTTATCCGCTTTATTCCGTCTGACCGCCTTCTAACCGAAACTGATGCGCCATACCTTGCACCGGTTCCTTTTCGTGGACAGGCTAACTCACCTGTTCTTGTAGAGCATGTTTTTAATTACATTGCACAGGCCCGCGACATTACGGTGGACGAATTAAACGCAACAGTAGATTCAAACATAAAATCATTATTTTTCTGATATTCCTGAAATTATGTGATATAATATTTTTATCAGGAGGAGCGTTATGCAAACAGCAGCTTTGGTTTTGGGAATTGTTTCCCTTGTAATTGCAGTTGGTGGTGGAGCCGCAGGAATGGGCTGGGTTGGTTCAATCTGTGGTATTCTTGCAATCATTTTTGGTGCTATTGGTAAGAAAGCCGGAGGACCTCAGGCAAAAACAGCAAAGACCGGTATGATTCTTGGAATTATTGCACTCTGCTGGGGACTCATTGTTACAGTAGCATGTCTTGCCTGCATTGGTGCTGGAGCCGGAATTGGAGCTGGACTGGGACTCTTTGACTAAACTCTTCTTTTGAGGATGTTCCCTTTTATAAATCTTGGTTTTATAAAACTGCCTCTTTACGGTCTTATGATTGTAACAGGTATTCTGAGCGGTGGTGCAATCTGTAAAAAATTGTGCGCTGTTCAGAATATCAATTTTTATGATTTTATAATAATTTCGACAGTTGCGGGCGGTCTTGGTTTTGCAGGCGCCAAGCTTTTTTATCTTCTTGATTTTTACACACCCAAATATTTTTTTAAGGCGCTGGGCGATATGTTGCTTCATCCAAAGTCATCCGGTCTTATCGAAGGCGGATTTGTTTTTTACGGCGGATTACTTGGCGGCATTGCAGGATATTTTCTTGGGATAAAAATTGCAGGAACTGATGCCCGTACTTTTTTGAATACCTTTGCTTTTGCAATTCCATATGTTCATGCCTTTGGCCGCATAGGATGTTTTTGTGCCGGCTGCTGTTATGGAATTGAATATACAGGACCTTTGTCTGTTGCGGGGCATTTTCCGGTTCAGCTGGTTGAGGCGGCGTTGCTTTTTGTGTTTGCGTTTGTGGTGCTTGCACATATTTCGGCATCTGTACCACTATTCCTATATTACATTCTTTACTATTCCACCCTCCGATTTTTTCTTGAGTTCCTGCGCGGCGACGAGGCAAGGGGCAGCGTGAACTTTGGAGCTGGAGTCTCTCTTTCAACATCCCAGCTCATCAGTCTGATTTTATTTATGGTCGACATAATCCTTATTGTTTTGATAAAATGCCGCAAAAGTGATAAAGTAAAACAAGAAGAGGCAACTGAGATTCAAAATGATTAGCACAACGCTTTGTTATATAGAAAAAAATAATTCTTATTTAATGCTCCACCGCACAAAAAAGCAGAAGGATGTTAACAAAGACAAATGGATTGGCATTGGCGGAAAGTTTGAGCCTTGCGAAAGTCCCTTTGACTGTGTAAAGCGCGAAGTTTTTGAAGAAACGGGTTTTACTTTGAACAAGCCTGAATACAGGGGGCTTGTAACTTTTGTTTCGCGCACTTCCGACGGAGCCGAGCCTTATTATGAGCTTATGCACATTTTCTGGTGCGAAGATTTTTTTGTACCCGAAGGCAAAACTTATAAAAATCTTCCACAGTGTGATGAAGGTGAACTTGCATGGGTTCCAAAAGAAAAAATGAAAGATTTACCTCAGTGGGAAAGTGATGTTTTGTTTTTGGATTTAATAGAAAAGCGTGCCCCGTTTTTTTCCATGAAGGTAGAATATTTTGACGGAAAAATGGTCCGCGCCGTGCAGGAGAATTAGCTGATGAAAACTAAAGTAAAAGAACTAGCTTACGAAAAAGTCCTAGCTCTTAAACCCGAGCCATCAAAAAAGCCGATTCGTCCCGGCTTGTTCTGGCGCCGTCTTATGGTGCTGCTTGGTAAGGGTGAGCTTAAGACAACAAACTTTAAGGCAAATTACATCGGCATGGAAAAGCTTGGAAAACGCGAACCGTGTCTTATTCTTATGAACCATTCCTGTTTTACCGACCTTTTGATTGCAGAAACTGTTTTTGCTAAACGTCCAATGAATATTGTCTGCACCAGCGATGGTTTTGTTGGAAAGAACTGGCTCATGCGCCACCTTGGCTGTATTCCTACAAACAAATTTGTTACCGATTTTGTTCTTGTAAAGAATATCAAATACGCACTGGAAAAACTTAAAACTTCGGTTCTTATGTACCCCGAAGCAAGCTATTCCTTTGACGGAACTGCAACCCCACTGCCGGATACTCTTGGAAAATTCTTAAAGCTTTTAAAAGTGCCTGTTGTAATGGTGCGCACTTACGGAGCTTTTGCACGCGACCCGCTTTACAATAATCTTCAAAAGCGTCAGGTAAATATCAGTGCCGATATAAAATATCTTTTATCGCCAGAGGATATTGAACAAAAAACTCATGCTGAACTCAATGATATTCTCAAAAAAGAATTCACCTTTGATAACTGGGAATGGCAGTGCCAAAACAATGTAAAAATCACAGAACCTTTCCGCGCAGATTATTTGAACCGCGTGCTTTACAAATGCTGTAAGTGTGGTACAGAAGGAAAAATGCATGGCAAAGGCACAAAACTCACTTGCAGCGCCTGTAACTCAGAATGGACTCTTACAGAAGAAGGCACTCTTGAACCTGCTGATAAATTCGCCATGATTCCCGCCTGGTTCCAATGGGAACGCGAACAGGTACGCAACGAAATTACCCAAGGAAAATATCACCTTAAAACCGAAGTCGAAATTTACATGATGGTCAATACAAAAGCAATTTACCATGTAGGGCAGGGCGTGCTCGAGCATTCTGCTGCGGGCTTCACCTTAGACGGCTGCAACGGCAAACTTCACTACGAGCAAAAACCTCAGGCAAGTTACAGCCTTTATTCCGACTACTACTGGTACGAAATTGGCGATATGATCTGTATTGGCGACATGAAAACCCTGTACTACTGCTTCCCAAAACAATCAGGCGATATCGTAGCAAAGGCACGAATTGCAACAGAAGAGTTATATAAAATGAATAAACAATAAAAGAAGATATGAAAGTGTAAGAAAAATCCTTTCTATTGCATTTTTTTTTTAATATGGTTAAAATTATCCAAAAGTTAAAAACCTGCGTTGCGGGCTAAAAAAAATGTTTTGGAGGACACTATGTCTCTTAAGAAAACATATTCCGCTGATGGAAAAAAATGTACTGTAGTTTTTAATGTAAATGCAAATGCCGCAGCTGGTGCTGAAAAGATTTATCTTGTTGGAGATTTCAACAGCTGGGACGAAACTTCTATTCCTATGAAAAAAGGTCCGGACGGCTCTTTTTCTGTAAAAAAGCAGCTTGATACAAACAAGGAATACCAGTTCCGCTATCTTTTGGATGGCAAAGCCTGGATTAACGACTGGAAGGCCGACAAATATGTTCGCTCAGAGTTTGCTAACGATGACAACTCTTGCGTAGATACAACTGTACCAAAGGCAGCTAAGGCTGCAAAAAAGCCGGCTCCAAAATCTGCAGCAAAAACAGCAGACAAAAAACCAGCTGCAAAGAAACCTGCCGCTAAGAAAGCTGCAAGTACAACAGCTAAAAAAACTGCAAAGAAATAATACCTGCATAAGAAGTCCTGGCACTCCCGCAGAAAATGCCTTCAGCCAACAGAGGAAGTTGTCATCAGTCATTTTCTGCTCCGTACCAGGACTTACTTTATATATACGTATTAAATCATGTAAAAATCTAACCGAAATCTAACCGTAAATCATGTTAGAATTCTAACCGAAATTATTTAGGTTTGATGGACATTTTCAGGAGCTGTTCCTGGAGAATGTCCACATTCTTTTTCAGTTCAAGCAGA
>JAFZWX010000184.1 GCA_017617145.1 Treponema sp.
TCTCCAATTGCTTCGTTTCCTTTCATTAATACTTTATTTGCCATACTACTCTGCCTCTATTTCAATTACGCAATCAGGACACATTGTTGCACAAAAAGCGCAGGCAATACAGTTTGCCTCATCTATACAAACAGGATAATGAACACCCTGACTATTTGTTTCTTTTGACATTTCAAGAATTTTTTTAGGACAAACGCGTATACATAGCTCGCAGCCTTTACAGCGTTCGTGATTGATTAAAGGTCTTCCTTTAGCCATAGTTTCTCCAAAATAAGGTGAGATAAGTATAATATAAACTAAATATGAAATTATTACAATAGAAAAACTTTAATAATATTAAATATTTTTAATTATATTAAAGTGAAAACATATAGAAAAACATCCCTCTCCCGTACAAAATGCCTTCGGCCAACAGAAGGAAGTTGTCCTCAGTCATTTTGTACTCCGAGTGCTGTTTTTCAGTGCCTTCACTATTTACTATTCACTATTTACTATTCACTATTTACTATTCACTATTTACTATTCACTATTTACTATCCCCTCTCCCCTTATTTTAGCACCCGAACCACTGTGCTGCAGTTTGATCTGCTAGTTGCAGGAGAACTACAAGCGGGTTGTCGAGGAAATTTGAATAGTTGTATTGTTCGCTGTCGGAAAGGTCGGAAAAGCCCATGTGGCGGCTAACGGCTTCTAGTACCATGCGGTTATCTATAAGTGAGGGCATTATTTTTAGCATCATAAGAACTGATTCATTGCCATGACCAAGATTCCTATTTTCTGATTTTGTTTTGTAAAAGGGCTGTTTTACCCAGTTGCCGGAAATATCTTTTGTATTGCGGTATTCTACTCCATAAAAGCCTGTTTTACAAAAATCGTGAACAAGTGCGCTTAAAAAGATATCTTTTGCTGTAATTGTATATTTATCGGCTTCTGGACTTGTAAAAAAGTTTTCTAGTACTGGTTTTGCAAATTCCAGTGCCTGTTTAATTACCATAACTGTATGAAGACTTAAACCACTCTTAAAGTTTCCATGGAATTTTGTTGACGCAGGTGCTGTCCAAAAATCTGTACTGTCAAGCCAGTCCTTAAGTGCAGCAGTTTCCATGGGGTCTTTCATTATATAATCAATCATGTTGATGATTGCAGGTTTTATATTTTCTAAATTACTGCTTCCGTCTGCATGTAAAGGAGAATATTCCTTATAAATATCAAGCAGCTCGTATACATCTGTAAAAAGTTCGTTTTTCTGTTCGTCAGTCATAATTATATCCTTAAAAAATGTGTCATTCCCGGGCTTGACCCGGGAATCTTTTATAAGTTAGATTGTCGGGTCAAGCCCGACAATGACAAATTACTTTTATTTTAGTATCGTTATTTCAACTCGCCTGTTCCTAGCTCTTCCTTCGGGGGTATCGTTGTCGGCAACAGGTTTTGTGCCACCGCTGCCTTTTGTAATAAATTGATTTTTTGAAACTCCCCTTGCAGTAAGCTCTTTTACAATTGTATGCGCACGATCTAACGAAAGTCCCAATTCATCCGATTCATCACCTACTCGTGCAGTATGTCCTTCGACAAGAATCTGATTATCAGGAACTTTTTTTAGAAGCGAAGCAATCTGGTCAAGACGTTTTTCTTCACCAGGTAAAAGTTCCGCTTTGTTTGCAACAAACTGTAAATCACGTATAACAAGCATCAAACCTGCGTCTACTTCTTTATAATCTATATCTGCTTCTTTTACAAGACGGTTTATAATAGGCATAAGTTCCTGAGTGTCTACACTTGAAGGATATTCTGTAAACAATGAAATAGTACCCTTATATGCAATCTTTTTTCCGTCTTTGTAAATAAACTCTTCGTCCACAACATCTCGGATTAAAACTGCGGCCCCTGTTTCAATATCAAGATAAATGCTTGCCTCGTGTTTACCCGAAGCAGTTTTAAGATTTGGATCACCATCTAAATCTATATATTTTGTATTTGTTCCATAACGTGTTGCCCACAAAGCCTTTACATAATGAACAGGCTTGCCATTAAAGCTGGACTGCCCGTTATAAGTGTACTGAACATAAATTGGCATGCGTGTAATTATACCTTCGCCAGTCGGGTCAACAGCACGTTCAGCCGCAGAAGTCCAGGTATCACCTTTTTTAATTTCTTTATCTTGAGGAAACGACGGAAAGCTTCTGAACGACGGATAACCGTTATCTTCATACATTTCCATAATGCCGTCATCATCAATAGAAAATATAGAAGTTATAGCATCATGAATTCCTTCATCAAGTGCCATTCCAACATGCACCGTATCCTGCTCAACATAAAAATCCCCTTCGTACACACGCTTACCATCCCCTTCCCGCGGCACAATAAAAGACTTAACTTCCCTGCTCATTAAACCAATGTACTTATTGTTGTCGTAACGCCGTAAATCTGTACGCTCTGTGAGGATGTAGTTTGAAGAACCGGTGTAACTTAAAGTAATACCTTGGGCATAGAAAAATTGTGAAAAAAGAAATAATGAAATTGTAAAAGTGTAAATCTTTTTATACATTTTAATAAAAACTCGTGCCCGTAATTCAGTGACTGCGAGGAAACTTCATTTTCGCCCTGTTTCCTCGCGGGCAGTGAATTACGGGCACATATTTATATTCATTTTACTTGTAGATTGCCACGCTTTGCTCGCAGGCAGTAAGTCAGTGGCACTATATGTTTTTTATATTCCAAGACTTTCGCCAATGAGCACGACTTTAATACGTCCTGCCGGTTTACAGATTCGTGTTGTAACAAACTGCGCACAAATAGTCGAAGCAGACATACAGTTAAAGCACTCACCTGTTTTTTTACAAGGAGTATCAATATCAAATCGCTGTGCATTAGCCGGTGCCGCATAGTTACGAACGCGTGCATAAGCTTCGTCCATATCTTTTACAACCTTATTCATGCCTGCAATAATAATTACATTTTCTGGACCATAAATAAGTGCTGCAACGCGGTTTCCTTTGCCGTCAATATTAAAAAGCTGACCGTCTTCTGTAACAGCATTGCTGCTCATAATAAATGAACCGCAGCTTAAAGCCTTATGCATAATCTGTTCGCGTTCTTCGGGAGTAGAACCAGTATCACGGTCAATTAAAGTATAACCTGCAGCCTTAAGTTCTTCTTTAAGTTTAAGCTCGTCCATAGTCATTGTGCCGCCCCAGGCAACAGAATGATTTTTTGGAATTATTTCAAGCACCTTTTTTACGGCAGCAGTTTTATCGCTGACATAATATGCTTCAAAATGACGCTTGGTTAATGCTTCTACAACCTTTGGTCCTTTGTTTTCGTATAATTTTCTTACTGGTTCTAACATAGTTTACTCCGCAGCAAGCTTAAATGCACTAAGTTCGTCAAGCAGGCCTACAACACTTTGTTTTGTACTGTTTGTAGAAGCAGTAGTTACGGCAACAGCATCGGAAATATGTGTAGAGAAATCATTAATCTGGTTCATTGCTTCAGAAATGATTCTTGTTACTTCAGAAAGATTCTGCATTTCTTTAAGAATCTGTTCACCACCGGTAAGCATTTCGGCAGAACCATTCTTTACTTCTGTTGTAGAATCGCCGATTGCACGCATTGCTTCAAGTACCTGTTTGTTACCGGCATTCTGCTCTTCCATTGCATTAGCAATAACTGTTTCCTGTTCACGAACCTTTTGAGAAAGCTCGTAAATATTTTCAAACGCAACTTTTACATGGCCAATATCAACTGTAATTTGAGAAATAGCGTCGGAAAGTGAACGAAGGTTTTCATCAATAGCTTTTGACTGTGAGCTTGACTGTTCTGCAAGCTTACGGATTTCTTCGGCAACAACAGCAAATCCCTTACCTGCTTCACCGGCATGAGCAGACTCAATTGCAGCGTTCATAGCAAGAAGATTTGTACGACTTGCAATATTCTGAATAATGCTTGATGCCTGCAAAATACCGGCGGACTGCTGTAAAACACCTTCTGCAGTATCAACAGCGGTTTTTACCTGAACCTGACCTTTTTCTGAAGCATCAGTAAGAAGATTTACAACTTCGTTATTTTTTTCAAGAATCTGAGTAACAGAAGCAATATTTGCAACCATTTCTTCTACAGCCGCACTAGACTGTGTAACTCCTGCTGCCTGTGCTTCAATAGAATTGTTGAGAGAGCGGATATTTCCCATAATCTGTTCAATTGAAGCGTTAGATTCTGCAACACCAGCAGACTGATTTTCAATTTCGGACTTAATGCTCTGAATTGATTCAACAATATTTGTAACATTGTTTCTTGTAGAATCCATATTAGAAACAAGATCATCAGATTCTGCAGAAGTTTTCTTTGCAGATTGTCCGAATATTGTAAGAATATCGTTTGCAGTATGCTTAAATTTGTTAATGTCCTGAATAATAATACCAAGTTCACTTCGATGGCCAGGTTTTTTATCTTCTACAGTATAATCATTTTTAATAAGCGAATCGGTAACCGAAGTTATTTGTTTAATACCATTAATAATATCAGAAGTTAAAAGATAAGAAACAACAACAAAGTATAAAAGGGAATAACAAAGTATTGGAGCAAGTTTTTTGTATAAAGTTACAGAACCAGCATCAAGATTTTGTGGATTTAAAGTAACAAGAACAAGGAAAAGACAACCCAAAAGTCCAAATGAAATTGTAAGAACGTTTCGCTGAAGCAAATTAAGTGTAAGATCTTTTTTGGTAAATGGAATCATATAAAGTTTTTCTTCAGAAAATTTAATCTGAAGAATATAAAAAAGAAGACTTACTTCAAACAACGCACCAATAAGGATCATAAAAATAAATGGAGTTGGTCTTTTTCCCATCATAGATACAAGATGAATGTCATATACTTTTAAACTTATATTTATTGCAGTTGCCTGATAAAGCTGTAAACCAATAGGTATGGCAATATTTAATAAAGCATTAATCTTTAATCTTTTATTTGTTTTTTTAAGAGATTCTTCACTTCCATCATATTTAGCAAGATATTTTCTTTCCCATAAAACCATTACAATAGAAGCGATTACTGCAACAATACTAGTGAAAAGAACTGTAGGATTATGAAAAATAAGACCATATTCCTGAATTGTAAATAATCCGGTATAAACACTTAAAGGCATTAATATTATAGATGGTACAATGTAGATTAAAATAATGAAAAAATAACAATACCATGGAAGTTTGATTCCCTTTGTGTTTGAATTTGCCATAAAAACTCCTAGCGAACAATAATAAATTTAATCAGATAATCTCTCATACTTTATAATATCGAACAGTTTTTTATATTATTATATTATAATTCATAAAAGACTATATGTGAAGTAAAATAAGCAGTTAAATAAAGAAAAAAAATGTTTTTTGTGTTTTTTAATATTATCAGAAATTTCTACTTGACATATCTTACATTTGCATTAAAATTCAAATTATGAAAAAAATACTATTATTTATTGCAGTTTTTACTGCTCTTTTGATGTCTTGTACAACTACAAAACCTCTTAAAGCAGAGCAGCTTGATTCTAATGTCTTTACAGTAAACCGTATTGTACTCACTTCGAATACAATTGAACCAAGTGATGAAGAACTTATCGAAATTTTTCAATCGCTACCTTATGCCGACATTTGCGATCTTGTAGAAGAAAAAACAGGCATTTACCTTGACACTTCTCTTATTGAAAATGACGAAATTGCAGGCAACATAGAATATACTGTAGTTTGCGATGCCGACACCGAAGAAGAACTTTACGAACTTCCTGAATGGGAACTTAATTTTGAAACAGACGAAGATACAGACCAGTTCTGTGAATTGAATTTTACAATGGATCCGCCAAACGGTTATCTGACTGCAAAAGCCATAATGCATACAACACAGACAATTCCTGCAACAAAAGAAGGCAAAGAAGACAAAATTGTAAATCTTCAGACTTCTGTTAGCCAGACCTTTGATAAATGGACTTTTAAAAACATTTTTGTAGACCCTCGTTCGTGTGCTTTAATCAAATTCCATAAAAACATTGAACCAACATTTGTTGAAAATGAACTTTATTCTGTTTACAAAGTTCTTAATATTCAGGATGACGGATATCTTGCAGTAAACATTAAAGATCCTATAGAAATCAGATGTAATATAAATGACCCTGGAAATATGTTCTTCTCACCTGCCGAAATTTATAATGCAAAGCTTTATACAATATTTATGCCTGGAAAACGATATACAATCAAATATAAACTTAAGAGAGTTTCTCCGGATTCTACTAAATGGATAGTTAAGTTTAAGGTAAAAGAAGACAAACCAAAACAGTCGAAGTAAACTAAAAAGCGTCATTCCAAAAGAAATAAGGAACGACGCTTTTTTTATTCATTTTTTGTTTCTTTCTTTGTTTTTTTAACGGAAGTAATTGTAAAGTTTATTGTTTTTTCTGTTTCTTTTCCGCTTTCTATTTCGATGTCCCAGAACATTGTAGAAACAAAGGTCGCTGCAGTAGTTATAAGCTGGTTTGTATAATAATCTGGACGATGGAAAATTATTGGCATATAAAAGTATCCGCAATGTTCGTTAGGTTCAAAACTAAAAGAAACACCTTTTTGGGTATCGGTAAGTCTTATTGCTTCAACATTCTTTAGACTTTCAGATTTATTATATTGTTGAGTAGATTGTTTTGCATTCAAAAGCTGAACCTGTTCTTTTTCTGCAACTTCGATATTAAAATATCCGATATTTCCGTTTTCAAAGTTCACATCAGCAAAATTTGATTCTACTGCAAGCTTAAGTTTTAAAGGTTTTGAACTTTCATTTTTCAATATATACTGAACAACAAGACCATTTGAATTAAAAATATATTTTTTGCGTAAAGTAACCTTTTGATGTGCAGGTTTATATTCTGCTTCTGCCAAAAGCTGAAGTTCTTTACGGTTTGCCGAAAACTTTATATCCTTATAATAAATTCGTGAAAAAACTCCGTCTCCAGCTGCTTCGCCATTTGTATAGCGTTCAAACTGCTCTTGCGCAAACAGATGATCTACAAAAATACCCCTGTTATATCCGTCTTCTGCACCATCATATTCAAAAACACGCGAAAGATTATCTGCATAATTTCCGCAGTTTTTCATAATGTCAAGTTCCTGTACGGCCCCACCTAAAAGACTTATATATGCAAAATAATTCTGCATACGGCAAATATATTCATTTAAACCGTCATTTGTATAATCAAACCGACTTATGCTTTCTGTAAATTTTCCATCTTCATTTAAAAACTTTTCTGCTGTTATAAGACTTCTATAAGCATTTTGTCTATGCCTTGTATTTGCATATGGTCCATTTAAAGTACATAAAAGTGCATTGCCGCTTTGAGCTTCGAGAAGCTTTTCTCTTGCAGCCTTTTTTCGCATTTTATCGTTCTTATACTGATTAATCAGAATTGTCATGTAAGTAATTCTGTTATAAAGATTCCTGCAGCTAGGATAAATTTCCATAAAATTATAAACAGTATTTCTGAATGACGATTTATTTCTGTTTCTTACAAGATAACCACACCAGTCGTTAAGCTGCTGGGTCAGTGCAGTTGGAATATAAGCCGGAATCTTAATATTCTGTGCTTTTCTGTATTCGTCTATAATTCCTGTTTTTATTCTTGTTCCGGTATTTGTTTTAAGATATTCTGCAAAATTTTCAAACCATTTTGCCTCGACAAGTTTTGATATTGTCTCAAAATTCATACTAAGAATTACAATTTTATCGGGATTTATCTGTAAATAATCATCCTGCTTTTCTGTTTTTTCTACAGCCTTTGTAATATTTTTATCGAAAAGTTCCGGGGCCATGTCTGAAGCTGGAATAAACTCATTATAATATGGGAAAATCTCAACAGTTTTTCCAAGGTCATGCATTATGTTGTATAAGAAAGTTCTTTTATTTTCGGGAATCGAATTGTTATCAATTAAAGTATATTCAATACCACAGGTTTGAAGATTATTTACAAGAGACGAATCCCAGATATCTGCAAACATTGTAATTCCACGAGGACGTTTTCCTACAGTCTGGCGTATTTCTGTAGAAAGCATATCTATTTGTGTATTTCTATCTACCGGAAAAAGCAAAGGTAAAACAGGAGCATAAAAGCCGCCGCCAAGTATTTCTACCTGATTTCTTTCAACAAGCTCTTTTAATATTGTTAAAAATTCATTTCTTTTTTTCTTGTAATAAAGAAGCTGAGGACCTGTAAATGAAAAGGAAAATTTAAAATCTGGATGTGAATAAAGGAATCTTGCAAGCGGCTTGTATACAGTCTGATACATTCTGTCGTATTCTTCTGTACTATCGGTACATACAGACATGCATCTGAAATTGAAGCAAACGTATATAGAATCCATATCCTTATATACGGCGCCCCACCCAATTTGCCGTTACTTTCTCCTTTAAACAATTTTGTTCTTTTTGATTTTATTCCCCAAAAATCAAATTAACTTTTTATAATTCTATTAAATATTCTATAACAAGTAGCCCAGATTTTAAAGTGTTTTTTTTCATTCCAGACAACTTTTTGTGTTTTTAATTCCTCTGAACAACCCGATTTTTCATCAGATTTGTTTGCACACAAGGTATATTCATTTGTATTCTTTGGAATAAGACGAATTATATGAAGAGGACAAACATCAACACATTTTCCGCACCCTGTACATAGATTTGAAATAACTGCAGTTCGGTTTTTTATATAAACAGCTTGTTGAGGGCAACTTTTTTTACAGTCGCCAAGACCTATACAGGCAAATTTACAAGGTGTTCCGGTTCCGGAATATTCATTTACCATGGCACAAGAATATGATTCATTAAAAATATCTCTAGTCATGTCAAATTTCTTTTCGCAGGAACATAAAACTATTGCCCGCATATCGGATTTTTCAACTTTTTGTTTAATTGGATTAATATATTCAATTTCGGAGTTTGAAAGAATAGGATCTTCCTTTATTTTATTCTGATTATGAATTGACGGAAACAATATGTAAAAAAGAAACATCAGAAGTATTGCAACAATGAGAATAACAATTATAAGCAGGATTGTTGAAAGAATCATTGGAAAACCTCCGGATTAAGCCAGGATACATCCCAGGATGAAAGTGCAAGAATTAAAAGTGCTAAATAAAGGAATAAACGGCAGAAAATAACATCAGAAGTTGTATCGCTGTTTCTTTTTCTAAAAGCAATTACAAAAGGAATAATGCCAACAAAAGCAGCAAAACAACCTAACATTATAAATATTGTATTTGCAAAGGAAATACTTTCTGAAACAGAAATAACAATTACAAGATATGAAAAGATGAATTCTGCAGCGGTTTTTCCTGTTGTTAAACGAATTATTGCTTCAAGAAATGCATCAATACAAATATAAATTAAAAAGCAAACCAAAGGAAAAAGTTCAGCTATTTTTAAAGGAACCAGAATTCCTTTAGTTATAAACCAGCCCATCATTGTAGAAAGGATTATAGAAATAAGAATCTTACTGCAAAAAGTAAGGCTTTTAAGCTTTTCGAGTTTTAAATCAATAATTTTATTTGTTCCTATTCCTGTAAATAATATTACGCTTGAAAAGAAAAAATAATAAAGAAAAGTGGTTAATAAACTCATTTATTTACCCCCACTTTACTCATAATATCAAACTTGTTCCTTATAAAAATATGAATAAAAAGAAGTATAGAAGAAAACATTAAGGCACCTGGAATAGATGCAATAATTGAAAAGAAACCAAGATTGTCCGGAGATATCAAAACCTTTTCGTATATTTGGTGTGCCTTACCAAAGAAGGTAAAGGTACCATAACCAACAAGATCACGGAATAAAAAGTAAAGAAGTACATATACAGAAAATGTAAGTACATGAATCATATTTAGCTTAAGCCTTTTTACAAGCGGTTCATCCATATTTGAGAACAGATATCCAAAACTGAACACAGAAATCGGCATAAGATATATCATAAAGCCTAGTGTAAGCATAACTTCGGTACAAATTAAAATCATAATCTGCCTGTAAAGAATTGTAGTTGCAATAATCGTTATTAAAATAATTAGTGTACTTAATTCCTCAAGCTTCATTTTTTTGATTAACGATTTTATGACAGTTCCAACAAGCATAATAAGATTAAGTTCAATTACAAGTGCAACACCGTACACGAATCGTCCGGGAGCTGGAACCAGAACAGTAAGAATTGTAGCAATCAAAACATATATAGATCTTTTTTTCATTTACTTTTCCTATTTATAAATAATATCCGGAATTTTTTCCTGCCAGTATTCACGTCTTTTATCTGATTTATTATTTAAAAATTGATTTCTTATTCTGCCATGAAGTGACGAATATGCAATGAATTGGGTTTCGCGTGTATCTTCATTCAAAATATATACAGCAGGAATAGGTCCATAATAGTTCATAATTCGTATTATAACTGCAATTTTTGGAGCTTTATCCATTGAATCTGTAATTTCATAAGCAGCACAATTTACTGTAAGCGGACTATTAATTGGAATATTATCACCTACTTTCCATCTGCCGTTCTCTTCTTCATCCAGCACAGTCTGTACAGTAATTGCAAGATTTTTTGTCCAGGCTTTTCTTGCTACTAAAACAAAATACAAAAGAATTCCGAATATAACTAAAAGAATAAGCATAAAAAATGCATAATTTCTAAAAAATTTTTTATTATCAATTTCCTGCATTCAAAAGCTCCTTATCAATAGGACTCATTTTTGTCATTTTATGCATCAGGTAATCCATTCGTTTTTCTTCAATCATTCTTATAAGAAGATTAAAAACATTGCTTATAATGATTACATAAATCATTCCCACAGGCGAAGTCCCGGCACCAACAACCATGAATGCATAAATACCGGCAATAATTGCATATATAATCTGCCCTATAATAGTCATAGGATGAGTTCCAAACCATTGAATTAAGAATACTGCAACAAATAAGGTTCCGCTTGTTAAAAGTGCAAGCAATATGTCGCCCTGATTCAATTCACCACCAGAAATATACGGGAAAAATACTCTTATAAAAGCTGCATATACAAAAAGAAAAATTGCAGGAATTAAAACAGAAAAAGAATTATCGGAAAAAAGAACTATTGAAGCAATTATTGTAAGCAGATTAAATCTGAATGCAGGAATAACAGACTGAGTATCCCAAAGCATTGATAATATTCCTTGTGGAAGTGAAACCTTAAAATGATTTAATATATTTGCATTAAGAAAGCCTGTAATTGAAATATCAAAATCATAAATTGGAAAAAAACCGTTGTTTATAAGCTGTACAGAAGGATTCTTTGCACTGAATAAATCTGGCGTAATAAGAAAACCAGGAAAATATGATTTACCAATAAAATATGCAATAAGAATTGAAACAGAAACAATATTAATCCAGAAATTTTCAGATGATTCAAAAACATACTTAAAAATAAGAAGCGTGCCAAATGAAATTATAAGTGCCGTTAATGGCGGATAATTTTGAGGCAGCAGCATTCCAACTGTAATTCCCTGAATAATATTTGTAATAGACATAAATTTATTTTTTCTTACAAAATAAAAATGAATAAAACTTGCTAAAACAGCTCCAATTGCAGAACAGGTAATTACAATTATTGCGTCAAAGCTTTTTGTAAAAAATAACATAATAATCTGAAGCATAAGGAGCACTAATATTCTTATTGAAACAGCCGAAATTGAAGGTTTTTCATAAATATAAGGCTTTAGCGAAACTCTTTTATTTTGTAAATAATCTGATTTTTTATTCATCATCTTTATCCAACTTATTCTTAATCATAGTAATTACCTGGCATAATGGTATTCTTGCCTGGCAAACAGTATTACAAAGCCCGCAGTTTATGCACAAAGTTGCAGTCTGTAGAAGAGCTTCTGGAATTTCCTGATGTTTGAGTACATAGTCATACAAAATATCAGGTGCAATGCCAACAGGACACTTAAACCTGCACATTCCACATTTTATGCAGGAATAAACCTGACTGTCTGTTGTATTATCTTTAGAAAGAAATTCAACAGATTTTACATATTTTGTAATTGGAATATCCAGTGTATTTACAGAATTACCGCACAAACGGCCATTTATAATTACAGCAGAAGGATTTTTTATAAAAGCACCAAGTTGTTTTACAACATCACGCAAAGTAAAACCAAGCCGTACATTAAGAAAACAAGAAGCAGGTATGCAGTTTCCTGTAAAATGAACATGACGCGAAAGAACTGGCTCATTAAAAACAACAGCATTATAAATATCAAACAAAGTATATGAATCAACAAAGAAATCTTTGCGACTCACAGAAAGCCTGCAGGTTTTACGTAATGTTTTATTGTAAAGCTCTGTAATTTCATATTTAAAGCCATTCGTAAACTTTTTTGTGTCTACACCCATGTAATAAATATTTTGTTTTTCATCATTTTCAAGCTTACGTGCTTTAATATCTTTACTGTTAAGAACAAAAATAATACCTTCGGCATCGATTATTTTGGCAAGGATTTTTGCTCCTTCTTTAATCTGATCAAAATAAAAATGAGTCATAAGGGTATCGGCAAAACGACGTGTGTCTTCGTCAAAAAGCCTGACTATTAATGTTCTTGTTTTTTTTCTAAGAATTGCTTTTATCTGTTCTGTTATTGGCTCAGATTTTGTGGTAGAAAAAATATTTACAATGCCCTTATCATCAAGTTTTCGTTCAATTGTTGCAGCACTTAAACTTTGCCATTCTTCGGGAGTTCGTTTTTTACCAAGATATGAAAAGCTTCCTTTAAAATCTATTATAAGCGCTTTTTCAATTTTTCCATCAGAATTATGAACAGAGCGTAAATCTTTTACAGTTCCGGGAATTGGAGAATGAATTACTGAATTTGAAGAGCTGGCAATAATCTGACCTTCTTCTACAATTTCTCCAATTTTAATAACAGGCTTGCATAAATTGTTTTTTTCCTGCACCAGAGGTATTGTTACTGTTTTTGGTAAAAAGGCATTTTCTGTATATTTATAATTATGAATCATCTTTTACCACCCTTTCCTATAATAGCGGAAAAATAAATAAAAAGTAACATACAAAAGCCACATATCATCATAATTATACTAAAAATACTCACATTATACGAAATTGTTTTTGTATAACCTGCAAAAAAATCTTCACCTTGTGCTTTTATAACTTTTTCAATCGAATAAAAATCAAGATTTTCTATATTTTCCGTTACAGATTTTTTGAAACTCTCATTGTAGTACATTGTATAAAGCTGTTCTTTAATAATTCCGTCTTCTTCAACAAAACGCGGATAAACTACATGGTTTTCATCATATTCAGAGTTTCCGTTTAAAGATTTATATGGGTTTGTAATGATGTTCCAGTTCCAGCGGAAAAAATCTTCAAGCAGCGGCAGTTTTTTTTGTGAAACAATAGCTGCAGTTTTTTCAGTGTTTCCGGGAAGCATAAGATTATCTTTATTTTTACTTCCTGTAATATTAAATGAACCTAAAATAAAATATGCAAGAATGATTACAGACGAAACAAGTAATACAGGTAAAACTATATTTGATTTTCCACCATAAGGAGAAACTGCTTTTGCAGAACGAATAAATACCGGCTGATATTCATACTTTTGTTTTTCAGTTTTATTTACAAAAGAAGCTGTTATAACTGCACAAACTGTTCCTGCAAGCAATAATATAAAAAATAAGCCGGATCTTAATGAAACAGAAAAAGCAGAAACTAAGGCAACAACCAGTGCAAAAACAGCAATAATGTTTCCGGTAATAATTCTTTTTACTGCACCCTTTCGATTATAAAGATTCGAAATTATAAAAAGCAGAAGCTCTAATATAATTACCGAAATAGCACATGCATAAAAAGCGTTACAGAATATATAAATACAAGGTAAAATTGCTGTAGTTATAAAAAAAAGTTTGTTTCTGGAAAAAATTGTAAGCACGATTGTAATCAGTAAAATAATAAGTGGAATCAGCCACAAATATGAAAGTGTGCAATCTATACCGGCTTGAGCACCTGCTTTTGTGAGCACTTTTATTAAACTGTCAAGATTTTTATCATATAAATCGGGAATATAAAAAAGTGAATAATTACCCTTTTCGTCGTAAAAATAATTTTGTCTGTCATAAAGATATTTATTTTCATCTGAAGAAATACTGATTTTAAGCATTGCTTCTTCGATAGAGTTTCTTGAAAGCATAATAGGAACACGCTGATTTTTTAAAGACACATATTCAGTTATACCGCAATCAATTAAAAGTTCTTCAAAATTCTGCGGCATAGTTGTTGTCTTTACATAAAGAACCCTGTAATCATTCCAGGATTTACCTTTTGGTATAGAGCGGAAACAAATTGTAAGTATTGCAGCAATCAAAATTCCCAGAACAGGGAAAACCTTTTTTATAATATTCATTTATGGTTACTTTAATAAGGTCATTGAAAAACCAATGAGTACACCCAGCAGAGCACCCATAATTACCTGTATAGGAGTATGACCATTTACCTCTTTAATTGATTTGTATTCATGAATATACTGATTTTTTTCAAGTTCACGTCCAAGTTCATTAAGTTTTTGCGATTGAATACCACTGGAACGACGAACACCTACTGCATCTCGCATTGTTATAAAGGTTATAAGAAGAGAAAGCATAAAAACACTTGATTCAACACCTTCCCTTATGCCAATAGAAGTACAAACTGCAGTAACAACAGCAGAATGACTCGACGGCATGCCGCCTGTACGCCAGAACATATTTGCAAGTAAATCTTTTAAGGTTTTTATTCGTCCATAGATCAGATGTATAAGAGTTTTAAGGAATTGAGCCCCAAGCCAGCTGAATATTCCGGAAAGAAATGTTGGATGTGTAAAAAATAAAACTAACTTTTCA
Organism: Treponema sp.; assembly: GCA_017617145.1. The sequence continues at coordinate 14,936 of JAFZWX010000184.1, forward strand.
TACTTATCAGGCATAAAAAATATTCCTTAAAAATAATATTTAATTCTACCATTAAATTGCAAATTTTACTATACTTTTTATTATGGATTTTACAGATTTTAACACTGGAAAAGATGACATTGGACGCAGGCTCGATAAGGTAATAAGAATATTCATTCCTGATTTACCGCTTTCTAATATCTATAAGGCAATGCGTAAAGGACTTGTTAAAATCAATGGAAAAAAATCAAAACCAGAATATAAAATTACCGAAGGCGATATTCTTTCAATTGCTGATATTTTATTAAACAAAGAAGAAAAACAAAGCTTTTCAAAGACTGGATTATATAAAATTGAAGAACTTATCGTTTATGAAAATGAAAATATTCTTATTTTGAATAAACCGTCTGGAATAAATGTCCATAAAGCCGCAAAAGATGAAATTTCATTAGCAGACCTTGTTTCAGATTATTACGACAGAACACACAAAAACCAGTCAATTTCATTTAAGCCCGGACCCTTACACAGATTAGACAAAATGACTTGCGGACTTGTTTGTTTTTCTATGAGCCTTGAGGGGGCAAAATGGTTTAATGAACAGATGCAGGCGCATAAAATAAAAAAAACATATTCTGCAACTGTAGAAGGAACCGTAACCAAAAGCCAGAAATGGTCTGATTATATTATAAAAGAAGATGAAACAGGAAACGAATTTCACACAGTAAAAGTAATTGCGGGTAACACAGAACAACTTCCACAAGATGCCAAAAACTGCATAACAACTATTATTCCTGTAAAATCTTTTGAAATTAACGGAAAACCTTACACAAAAGTACATTTTGAAATAGAAACAGGCCGGCAGCATCAGATTCGCGCACAATCTGCATTCCACGGATATCCTCTTGTTTCAGATACAGCCTATGGTGCAGCAAAAGGACCACTACCCTTTGATTTATGTGCCTTTAAGCTTGAGTTTGCCGATAAACTTACTTGTGAAATCCCTCTTTTGCCTTTATAATTATTTTATATGGAAAATCCGTTTTCACTTATAAAACAAACTTTCTCACCAACCGTCGTTTATGCACTTGTAGGCGAAAGCGGAACCGGAAAAAGTTTTCATTCAAAGCTTCTGGCCGAGCAGTACAATATAAATGCAATTATTGATGATGGACTTCTTATTCAGGATGAAAAAATTATTGCCGGACATTCTGCAAAGCGTGAAAAAACTTATATGGGCGCAGTTCGTTCTGCACTTTTTGATGATAAGGAACACCGTGATTCAGTTGCAAAAGTATTAAAAAAATCAAAAATTAAAAAAATCCTGATTTTAGGTACGTCTGAAAAAATGGTTATGAAGATTGCGATGCGGCTTCAGCTTCCACAACCATCTAAAATTATTCACATAGAAGAAATTGCCACAAAAGAAGAACTAGAAATTGCGGCAAAATCGCGTCATGTCGAAGGAAAACATGTTATTCCTGTACCTTCAATTGAAGTAAAAAAAACTTATCCGCAGATTTTTTCAAACTCAATGCATGATTTTTTCAGCAAAGGATTGTTTCATAAAAAAAACGGAAAAGGCAAGCTTATTGAAAAATCAATTGTTCAGCCGGAATTCAGTAAAAAAGGACGCGTAGAAATTTCAGAAGCAGCACTTACACAAATGGTAATGCATTGTGTTTCTGAATGTTCACCTGATGTAAAGGTTAAAAAGATTTCTATTAAGACAGATGCACGTGGCTATAGACTCATTGTTACAATTGATGTGCCTTTTGGAACTCAGCTTACAGGAAAAGTTCACAAGCTTCAGCAGTATATCATTGATAAAATTGAAACCTTTACAGGCATTTTAATTGAAGAAGTAAGTATTGTAATAGACAAAATTACGAAAGAAACTATTTCTAAAGAACAATCGGAAGAAAAAAAACATCCGAATCTTATGCATTTATCACTTGCACGAAATCACGAAACAGACTAAGCCTTTTTAGTATGTATTTTTATACCTACTCCAAGACTTTTCATTACAGAACGAACTGCATATTCAAGTTCGCGCCTTTGCGGATTCATTGGAAGAACAAAATTTCGGCATTCAGTCCAGGTTTTTGCATATAGTTCTGGAACAGAATATTTTCCTTTTATTTCTTTTTCCCAATCTGTAAGAGTCGTTACAAAATCATAAATTATAAAGTAAAGCTTTTTACCAAGACGAGCCTGAGGATCTGTTTTATTTAATTCATCAAGCTTGCGAATGTTTTCCATAAAGCTTATTTCAATATCTTTACGCTCATAAAGCATTGCAGAAACCTGCGGCTGTAAATACATAAAAAGATCTGTATCTATTGCTTCTGCAATAATTTCTGACGCATGAACATTATTTATTATTTTAAGGAGTTCTTCTGTAATGCGCGAAGGAGAAACTGTACTTAAAAGCTGTGCAGACTGCTTTATTTTATGACGCAAATTGAAGGTCATTTTTGCATCGGTCGTAGCAGAATATTTTATTGCTCTAAGCATGCGTACCGGATCTTCTGTAAAAATAATATCAAGTGGAATTACCGGTCTAAGTATGTGTTTTTTAATATCACGCATACCGCCTACATAATCAATAATTTGTTCCTGTACCGGATCATAATAAAGCGCATTCATTGTAAAGTCGCGTCGCAGAACATCCTGTTCAATTGTACCAAAATCATTACCCACAGAGCCTTCTTCGTTTGAACGGAAAGTACTTACTTCAAAGATTTTTGGACCAAAAACAACATGTACAAGACGGAAGCGTCGGCCAATAATTCGTGAATTTCTAAAAATGCGTTTTATTTTAGAAGGAGTTGCGTCTGTTACAATATCAAAATCTTTTGGAACGTTGCCAACAATAAGATCGCGCACGGCACCGCCAACAATGTAGGCAGTATAACCTGCGTCACGCAGTCTGTTGATTATTTGAAGAGCATCAGGGTCTATTTTTTTGTTAGAAATAAAATGTTCAGACTTTGTATAAACAACAGCCTTTTTAATTAATTTGCCGTTGTTATCCGTTCCATATCTATATAACACGATGGAATATATTATTATTTTTAATATGTTTTGGCAAGAAGGAGACAAATTCATATTATGAAAAAAGGCTCACGCAAAGAACCATGTTTTGCTTCGCTAAACGAAAAGGACGCTCCACAAAACATGAACCTTTGCTCCGCCTTTTTTCATAATGCTTATTTATTTGTTTATTACTTCCGCTAATATTTTTAAAATATCTTGTTCTACAGTTTCCTTGTCAGTCTCATTCAAAATTTCATGTCTATCACCAGGATATTCTTTAAGGGTAACGTTCTTTATGCCAAGGTTCTGGTAGCATTCTGCAAGCTGGCGGATTGTTTTTCCGTAATCTCCTACTGGATCTTCTGAACCCCAGAGCATGTAGATTGGAAGGTCTTTGTCTATTTTGGCCATGTTTGATTTTTTGTGGATGTTGCAAAGGCCGGCTGTCATATCGCAGTAAAAGATTGTTTTTAACGGGAAACCGCACCATTTGTCGCTGTCGTACATTTGAACTACAGCTTCGTCTTTTGTAAGCCAGTCATGAATTGATTTAAGGTCTTTTATGCGTGCGTTATAGCTGCCAAACGAAAGCTTATCAAGTAAGCCAACTACACTGTTTTTGCCGCGGAAGAATTTTATTATATTTGCAGCAATGTTTCCGGCTGTTGTTAACGGAAGTCTTGGTCCTGCTGTACCGCTTAAAATACAAGCTGCAATTTTTCCGTGATAGTTTTCTATGTAGCATTGTGCAACAAAAGTTCCGAAACTGTGTGCCATTAAAACTACAGGAACATCAGGATATTCTTTTTTAATGTCATCAATCATTTCATCAACATCTGCAACTGCTTTTTTAAAACCATCTTTATCTGCAAGCTTTCCAAAGTCGCCTGTGCCATTTGCAATTGAGATTTCTGCTGTACGACCATGACCACGCATATCAAATGCATTAAAAACATAGCCGTTTTCTGCAAGAATTGTTCCAAAGCGGTCATAACGAAGTGAATGTTCTGCAAGTCCGTGATTAAATACAATTGCAGCTTTTACTTTTGGAGGGTTTTCACCTTCTGCTTCTGGAATCCAGCGGTTTACCCAATGTTCAAAGCCGTCTTTTGTTTTAAATGAAAATGATTTTAATGACATAAATATCTCCCATAAATAAAATCATATAGTCTTGAAATCCACTGACATCGAGCAAACAGGACAAAGAGGAAGTTTGCTCGATGTCAGCTGATTTCAGGACAAATTATTTTATAGTAAATAATTAACTGACAAAACTATTTCCATTTGATACAATGTAGCCCATGGAAACTGTAACAGTTAGAACAGAAAAAACAGTCTTTGGCGGAAATACAATTGCTAAAAATGGCACCAAAACCGTTTTTATTCCATATGCTTTGCCTGATGAAACTCTTTCTGTAAATATAGTACAACACAAAAACGATTATGACAACGCAGAAATTATAAAAATTATTGAACCTTCTGTTCATCGTAAAAATCCTGAATGTAAGTATTACGGAAGCTGTGGTGGCTGTAACATGATGCATATTACAAGTGACTTTCAGCGGGAACTTCGTAAACAGATGCTTGCAGACTCTTTTCTTGCTAATAAGATCGAACTTCCGCAAATTCAAATTATCAGCGGGCCTGATTTTAATTATCGTTCTCGTTTTCAGTTTACAGACGGCGGTTTATGTCAGAAAAATTCAAATAATATAATTACTGTTGATGAATGTCTTTGTGCCGAACCACTTATTAATGAATATCTTGCGTCAACTCCAGTTCAAAACAGACCAAAAGGTCGGACACATTTTTTTGCAAGTCAGAAAGCAACAGAAAAAACTGTAAAAATCACCGAAGAAAATACTAAAAGCAATCAAAGTGTACAAAAAAGTAAACAATCTAAGAGTAATTCAAAGAAATATAAATTCAAAGAAAACAAATATTTTGCAGGAACAGTGCTTTCTCCACAAGACACAGTAACAGTACAGCTGAATGGTAAAAACATTTCCTTTGATGTAAGGGGTTTTTTCCAATCTAATCTTTTTGTTTTTGAAAAGGTTTTAAAGATTCTTGTAGATTCACTGCCTCAAGGTAAAAATGTTCTTGACATGTACTCTGGCTGCGGTGCCATATCGTGCTTTTTAGGAGAAAAATTCCAAAATGTAACGCTTGTTGAACATAACCGCGATGCACTTGTTTTTGCAGAACAGAATATGACAGGAACCGCACACACAAGCTATGGAATGAGTGGTGCTTCGTGGGTAAAAAACTGTGCTTCTTCCTGCCCTTCCTTTGATGCTTGTGTTGTTGACCCTCCTCGTTCCGGCATGGAAAAAGAAGTTCTAGATTATTTGTGTAGTTCGAATATTCCTTTTATTGCATATCTTTCTTGTAATCCAAGTACACAAAGCCGCGATTGTGCAAAGCTTCTTGCTGCAGGTTATCACATAGAAAATGCATATCTTCTTGATTTTTATCCGAACACAAGCCATATAGAATCTTTAGTGACCCTTCGGTATGTAATATGAAAAAATCCTTTCTTTATTTTGTTATAATTTTTTTATTCATCTCTTTTCTACATGCCGGCGAAGGCATTGAATTAAATAATATAAACGCTACCTGGACCCGCGTCTTACCCGGAAAACTCATTTGCGAACCACAAACAACCAGTCAAGGTTTTGCTGTAATTACAGATGCTCATTCGTTAATATCCTTTACAAGTCTAGGACGCATAGTTTATGAAAAACTGCTTGTGCGTGCAAATGGCGCTATTTTTGGAGTTTTACAAAACGATTTTATTGCTTTAATAACAGGAAGCTCAAAAAGAATTACACTTTTAAATCCGGATGGACGAGAGCTTTGGACAACTACAACAGATTTTAAAATTAATCAGAGTCCTTACAGTGGCCGCGACGGCAGATTCTTTGTTCGTGGTGAAGAAACTATTGCCTGTTACAGTTTAAACGGAATTCAAAAATGGAAGCTTACAACTCCTGCACAGGCAAAAATGTCATTGAATGAACTTCCAAACGGCAGCCTTATATTAATGCTCAAAGAACTTAATTCCGGCAAAACAAAGGCACTTCGAATATCTCCATTTGGAGAAATTGAAGAAGAAATAACATTTGCAGGTGAAGTAACAAGAGCCCTTACAACACCACATGGAATTCTTCTTGTTTTTACAGATGGAACTTCCGGGCTTTTTGATCTTGATACAGAACAGAATAAATCAACACACAGATGGCTTTTTAAAAAAGATGCCGTTCAAAAAACTAACAAAGACTTTTTTATTCTTTCACAAGACGAATCGCAGGTTGTTTATGTAAATATAAAAGCTTCAAATGTTAAAATTGATTATATAAATCTTACGGACGGTTCAATTAAAGATTCATTCATAATAGAAGAGCAGATTACACCAGAATACGGCTGGTACAATAATTCAGGTATTTTTATTGCAGACAGCAAAAATGCTTTTTTCTACAACAATGCAGGACGATATCTTTGGAGTGGAATTCTTCCAGCTTTAAATAGCAAGCAGACTCCTACTCATACAAGCTTTACAGTTGATAACTGCTTTTTACTTTTTGGTAAAGACTGGAGCATTCACGCCTTTAGAACTGCGCATGCACCAGAAACAAATTCAAAACAAACTGAACAAAAAAAAGATTATTCATATTTTTATAATATAGATACTGCACTTATGGAACTTCCGCTTCCTATTCCAATAGACAAAAACCTGCTTGCAGAAAACCGTACAGAGCTTTTACTAAAAGGAAATTATGGTTCAACAGAAAAAGAATATGCCTCACAACTATTAAGCATTTGTACTGTCTATAAAAATCTGATGACAACAACAAACTTTGGTACACGCCTGGAAAAATCAGTTTTTGAAACAGATACTGCAGGCATGGAAAATATTCTTTCGCAGTTAAATCTTTTTGGTACAGATACCTTCTGCGATTATACAGCCTTCTTTCTTAGAAAAGAAACAAACAAAACACTTATTCATACACTTCTTCGGGGAATTGTGCAGAACAGTTACGATCCTCAGGGGAAAATTTTGGAAAGCCTTGAATATCTTGTACATAATACATCAGAAAAAGACGAAACACTTTTAAAAGATATTTGTGATGCTGTATATTCAATTTGTATTACTAATGGTGTAACTGCAATTGAACCTCGTGGAAAAGATACACTTACAACAATGCTCTATCCTAATTATACTTCCGTAACCCGCGATTATGCCAGAAATACATTAAAAAAACTTGTTGGTAAATAATTAAAAAGCGTGATATAATATATGTTAAGATTTTTAATAAATATAAGGTGGATTTTCTTATGAAAAAACTTCTTTTAATTGCTTCAATCTTTTTGTTTACAGTAAGCGTTTTTGCGCTTGAAGTAAATGAACCTGAACTGCAGGTTACCGGCAACGAAACTATTGAATTCATTAACTACACAGGACCACACAAGGTAATTGATTCTCTTGCTGCCATTAAGAGCATTGGTTCTGATATGGGAAAAACTATCGTTCCAGAAAAAGCATCCTCTGTTGGTAATAAAAATAAATATTATGTAGTTCACGCTGTTGATGAGTCAGAAAAAGGCAAGCTCAATGCCGACATTCTTTTTATTGGTCCAGATGCAACTGTTGACCATATCAAAAACCTTCGCCGCATAATCAGTGCATACCTTTCAAGTGCTTACGGCTATTCAGAAAAAGATGCAGATACACTTGCAGTATTCATTACAGTTTACAATGCAGTTTACCGCGGACAATATGATGTTTATAATTCAAAATATAAATCTATTGTAACGAAAAATCTTTCTCAGGCAAACTGTGGTCTTTCTGTAAATTATAAAGACTGGCCTGGAAAATCAGAAATTGTTATTCCTCTTTATGATGTAAACGGTGGTCTTTCTACTGTTGATACTTCAGTTATAAGCGATTCAACTGTTGTAGAATCAATGAAAGAAGATGATGACAAAAATGTTGACAATCGTAAAGATATGGTAGACCTTAAAGAACGCGAGGCAGAAGAAGCTTCCGATAAGGCACAAAAGGCTCAGAAAACTGCAACTGAAGAAAAAAAGAAGTTAGATGAAACAAAGAAAGAAGCACAGGAAGCTCAAAAAGAAGCTGACGATGCAAAAAAAGAAGCAGAAAAGAATCCGACCGAAGAAAATAAACAGAAAGCCCAAGAAGCTCAAACTAAAGCTGATGAAAAGAAAGAAGAAGTAAAGGAACAGGAAAAGAAGACTGAAGAAGCAAAGCAGGAAGCTAAAGAACAGCAGGATCTGGCTGACAAAAAGCAGAATGAAGCTTACGATGAACGCAAGGAAATTGCAAAAGATCAGCAGGAAGTTCAGGAAAAAGAAGCAGCTGAATCAAAAATGCCTAGCGAATATGGAATTATTCTTTCTGATGAAAAGAACCTTCTTTCACGCTTAGTTCGCTTTAATACAGACACAGGTGAAATTATAAAGAAGTCTCCTGTAACACAAATTCGTAACCGAACAATTTATGCGCTTGGAGATGAATTTATTGCAGTTGCCGGAGAAGATGAAGGAAATGCAGCAATCAAACTTGTAACAATTGACCAGGTAAATATGGAAATTACAAGCGAAAGTAATGAAACTCTTGCTGCAGATTCTGTTCTTGTACGCGACGGAAATGACTTCTATTGTATTATTGCAGACGGAAATGCCTGGAAAGTTGGAAAGTTCGATTCTAACCTTGTTCTTAAACTTAAGAGCGATGTTGATGTAAAGAGCTCTACTCCAATTACAATTACAGATTCTGGTGTAGTAATTACAGACAGCGCAGGACGTCTTAGACTTTTGAACAAAGCAGACCTTAAATCTATTACACAGGTTTCTGGTGCAGCAGACGCAAAATAAAAGATTTAATCAAATAGGGCAAAAAAAACTGCCCGCAAACAAACAGGACGAAGAGGAAGTTTGTTCGCGGGCAGTTTTTTTTGCCCAAATGCTTTTATTTATTTTACCACTTTCCATTTTTTTAGGACGAGAAAACCATCTTCATTCAGGGTTCCGGTAAATTTTATTAAAGAGCCTTGTGCGTTAAGAAGCTTTTGTTTTGTTTTATCTTTACAGATAATCATATATTCCGTGCCGTCTTGAGCACGAATTGCAGGATAAACAAAAGGCACATTTCCTTTAGAAACAACATAACCTGTTATAACTACTTTTGAATTGTTGTTAGGCTGTGAAGTTTTTTGAACAGCAAAAAGTGAGGAAAAAATAAACAAAGACAATAAGACTAGAATATATTTTTTCATAGGCTAAATACCGTAATAAGATAATATTCCAATTTTGGATTCATTATCAAATGAAAGCTTTTTATGTTTTTACCGACATAATGAACTGTAAAACCAGAAGGATAAATATTTACTCCTGTAGTTTTTTCATAAATAACAGGCTGAATTATATCGTGTTTAATTGTTCCATCCTTTTGTTCATAATCACATTCAATATTCATAATATCTATTGGTGTAAAACCAAGCCCTGCCCCAGTTTGATTTCCAGAACTTCTGTAAAAAGAAAAATATTGATCATCTCCTGTTTTTTGAAGCTGTTCTTTTGTCGGTTTGTCTGTATTAAAAAGACACATACTGAATTTTCTTACAGCATAATCAAAATCAATTTTTCTTGTTTGTTTAGTAAATTCGTCAACATATTTATAATCGGGATATTGTTCTCTTAATGCAGCTGTTATTGCCTCTTCATTTACATAATCATTTTGAGCTATTTTTTTAATTAAATCCGCACCTCCAAAATTTCTTGCAAGAAAAGCTCCAAATGCATAAGTATTTGCATACATTATAAGCGACGGAATTTCTTCATTTTCCCAGCTTTTAAAACCATAATTATAATACATATTAAAATATGGTAAGCGTCCTTTAGGAGAATCTACATCTTTTATTCCAAGATAATTCTGGAACATATCTTCTGTTGTCATGCTTAGCATTTCGGTAAACCAGGTATCACAGGTTCTGAAAGACTTAGCAGAAGGATTGTTTGTCATGTAATTAACAGTTTTAATAACATAATTAATCATGTGGTTAAATTCATGAACAAGAGTTGAATATACAGTTTCTGGACGTTTTGTTAGAAATAAGGCATCTATATAAAATATTTCACATTCATTTGAATTTATTTCATCACTAAAAAAGCCTTGATTTCTATCAAGATAATCCTGGTTATACATATCTCCCGGATAAAAATAGCCGACAGTTCCACTATCCTGTTTATCTGAAGCATCTCCAAACAAATCAGAAACAAGAATTATTATTTTTTTATTGCATGGAATAAAATATGTTGAATTATATTTTTCATAAAAAGGACTTCCGTTTACAGATGTTTCAAGCTCGTAACAGGAATCAAATTTCTGGCCAATAGTTTTATAATCACTGTTTGAAAGATTAATGCCTTTATCAGTTAATTGTTCATTTTTTGAATCTGCAAAAACATAACAATGATTACCTGCATATTTACAAACAGCAGAAACCTGCCCCGAAATATTTTTTTCTTTACCTGTTATTGTTTTTTCTGTTTTTACATAAGACCAGAATTTTTTTGTATCACCTGCTTTATATGAAATAGTTGTATTGTATCCTTGTGTTATTGCTCTGTCTGATGTAGAACTTCTTGCAGTCTCCAGAGCATACGATTCACTTACCTTTTCATTTAATTGTCTGTTCAAATTTCGAATAAAACTGTCTGTATCAGTATATTCTATTTCATTTGAAAACCTTGCAGATTCAACACTTGAAACATATCCTGTTTGTTGAACATTTACAGTTTTAGAAGAATTATTCAGTTTTACAAGATATATTTCTGCGGTACTATCGGTTGATACATCAACTTCTTTTTGTTCTGCAGGCTCATCACCAAGCAGCAACTGTGAAAGCAATTCACATCCGGAACACAAAAAAAGAGAAAACACAATTAATAAGAGACAAAATTTTTTCATAAAAATACCACTAAATATTTAGCCCTTCGACATGCTCAGGGACCGCAACAATCCCATACACCGCGTACACATTACTTGCTTGTCATGTTCATTACGCCGTCCCAGTCATCGGCAACGCCTTTCTTGATGTAATTTTTACATCTCTCTGCAAATACTAAAGCAGTTGGATCGCCATTTGGTAACATTTTTGACGCTTTTACGAACATTTTTCCGGCTTCGGTAAACTGTTTAAGAAGATATTTATCAAGTGCCTGGTTGAATAAATCAATTTCTTCAAGTTCAATTTTTGTAAGTTCTTCGGTAAAGCCCATTACTGTATACAACTGAACTGGAGTAGAACGGCCTACTACCCTAACACGGTCGAGTCTTCGTACGGTAATCTTTCCCTGATTTACACCTGTATTTGCCATTTCCCATGTATCTTCGGAACACATAATCCAGGAACCGTATACTTTGTTTACACCTTCAAGTCGGCTTGCAAGGTTTACAGTATCTCCAATCATTGTATAGTTAAGCTTACTGAAAGCTTCTGTTTTACTACCCATAAGACCAACAAATGCTTCACCAGAGTTAATACCAATACGAGTCTGTAGCGGTTTAAGTTCTATTGTTTCAACTTCGCCATTCTCATTTTCAATAGTAACAGGCTTAAATAAATTCTGATGTGTATTATTAAATTCAACCTCTGCCTTTTTCATACGGATTGCCGAATCAAGACAAAGATATGCCCATTCTTCTTTTGTATGAGTTCCAAGCGGGTCCGGAGCACCAAACATAGAGATAATAGCATCACCTTCATACTTATCGATATTTCCTGAATTACGAAGAATCTCGTTAGACATACTTCCAAGATATTCGTTAAGAATTTCAATAAGCTTGTTTGGTCCTTCTTCCTTGTAAATTTTACCTATACTTTCACTAAGGGTCGAAAACTTCTGGATATCACTGAACAGCGCTGTAATACATTTCTTCTGACCTTCTGTTTTAAAAGCATCAGGGTTTGCACGAAGCTGAGCAACTGTATCTTTGTTAGCAAAAGAAGATGCAATTTCGGTAATGAATCGTTTTTCTCGGCTGCTTACAACGTATCGGTAAATAACACCGCCAAAGAAATCGAGGATTGTAAAGAATATTACTCCACCAACTATTGGAATATAAATCTGGAACAACGGAAGAATAACAAGGAAACCAGCTATTATTATAACTGTGCTTATTGCACCAACAAGGTTCTTTGTCCAGGAAGAAGCCTTACACAAAATAAGTGCAAGAATTACAGTTATAATAAATGATATTCCAAGACCATAATACCATGGATATGGTGTAATAAAGTTTCTTGTAAGCAGAGTATTCATGATATTTGCGTGAATAAGTACGTTTACATACTGCTTTGCAAATGGAATGGCACCGATATCTGTTGTAGATGCAGCTGTATGTCCAAAAAGACAGTATTTACCTTCCAGATAGTTTTTCCACTCATTAAAGTTGTCTAAATATGAATTGATATGATATTCAATTTCTTTAAAAATCTCTGAGAATACGTTCATCTGGTCATAATTATTATATGGAGAATCAGGATTTGCTATTACGAAATCTTGTATTTCCTTAAAATAATCCATATCTACAAAACGCTTAACTTCACTAAAGAAAAAATTACGGTTTTCATAATAATTATCATAATCTTCCTGTGTAAGACCATCTATTACGTTTCCATTGTCATCATAACCTGTACAAAGACTAAGCATATATGCTTTCTGATCTTTTAGACTTTGATACAGTTCTACAATTCCATATAAATCATCGTAATAAGAAAGAGGAACGCCATCGTTATCAAAAATTACATAAAGATTATTTGTTTCATCAGAATCGTCATCTTCGCCAAGCAGACTTCTAAGGTCATTAAAAAGAGAAGATTCTATTTCATCAAGCTGTAAAATCGGACTTATATAAATGGAATTACATCCAAATATCTTTCTGCTTTCTTTAGCATCACGTACCTCATCATGCTGCCAGTTAATAAGCATTTTTCCATGTTCATCAAGAGGAATTTTTACATCCTTTGGTTCTGTATCACCCGGGAATTTTGCATTTTTAAGAATAAGTGCATTTTTGGTACGCTCAAATTCTGTTATTCCAAGAATATCCATAAGAGGACCAAAAGAAAGCTGACCTAAATATTTTCCGTCATATTGATACAATAATTCATTGCGGCGACGAATACCATCAGTATCGATGTTTGAGTTTGTAAAACCTACACCTTTTGCATGGCGCATAAAAAGATTAAGTGTTGGTGTAAAACCTTTTTTATCATCAGGGTAAGTTTCTTTAAAGTTGTAATCATTGTCTCTTAAAGTAAATCCATTTTCATCCTTTACCTTAGAAAACAACATATTATTTTCAATAAAATTGATATCGTCTTCTGTAATAAATGAATAACCAAGATCAAGTTCGTTTACTGTAAGATATGTATTGCCAAAGAATTGAATTGCCCTTGCAAAATAATCGTCATTATCAAAAGCAATATTGTTTTCTACGTATTCATAAAGATCATCATAAAGAGGATACAGATATTCATCGATGTAAGAATCGGCAAGGTCATGTGCATCTTCTACATCATAGCCCTGCTGAAGTGCTGTAGGTACAGCATGCATAAGCTCTACAGTCCATTGCTCCGTTTCTGATATTTTTCCATTAACTTTGTTAATAGAATCTGACGGAACAGATTTTGCAGAGGTCGAAATATACTCAATATCGAATATTCCAGCTGCTGCACCAAGTTCCTTAAGACGGATTAATACATCAGCAATAATATTTCTTGACCAAGGCCATTCACCAAGACGATCAATATCATCATCCGAAATGGCAACAACCATTACCTTATCATCCATTGCAGGTTCTTTTGTAAAATGCAAAAGTCCGTCATACAGACGAAAATCAAGCTTTTCAAAAACATTAAAAATACAAAGGAAACCGATTATAATTGCAAGACCTAAAGTAAAACTTAAATTAAATACTAATGATTTATTTTTCATTCTTATATTATATCAGAACAGTAGAGAATTTACCAATTATTTTTTTGAAGTATTATTTACAAGTATAACTTATGATACAGGCGGAATATAAACCAGCCATTTTCCATTTTCTTTTTTAAACTCGTAATAAATGGCATCGGGCATATCTTCGCGAATTTGTACTGCCTTTACATGAGTTTTAGAAATATAGCGGATTTCGTCAATCTGACTGTTTTTACGCGCTGGAATAAAAACAAACTTAAAATAGTCTTCGATTGTTTTTAGTTCAATAAGCTTGTTTGGAAGCTTTCTTTGAGCTTTGCGTAAATTTACAGGATTTTTGTAATATTCTTTGGACTCATCATCTATATACTTAAGCCAGGCAAGAGTGTCTTTTGATTCCATGATTTGGGCAAGTTCAGAAATAATTTCAAGAATTTCATTTTTATCGTCTGTAAATTCCTGTTTAGATACAGCTTCGGCTTCGTCAAGATTTGCAATGGAACGAAGATATTCATCGTCTGTTGAATCACCTTCTTCAACTATAACAATAACGTCATCCTCATCATTTTCATAAGGCTGCTCTGGTGTAATTTCTTCTGGTTCTTCAGGCTCAATTTCTGGTTGTTCAATTAATGGTTCAACAGGTGGTTCCGATTCCTCCTGTTTAGAAGCACATGATGAGAATATAAAAACAAATAGTACAGCAATTACTGTAAATGTAAAAATAATTTTCTTTTTCATACATAAAAAATATAACATCTATTGCGCCATTTCGTCAAATAAGATACAAATAAATATATGATAAAAGCAGTTTTTCCGGGTTCTTTTGACCCTCCTACTAACGGACATTTAGATATTATTCAGCGTGCCTCAAAATTATTTGATGATGTTGACGTTCTGATTTCTGTAAATCCAAACAAAAACTATATGTTTACAGAACAGGAACGCCTTGCAATGCTACAGGAGCTTTTAAAAAATTACAAGAATGTACAGATTCATGTATGGGAAGGTCTGATTGTAAACTACGCCAAAGAAGTCGGCGCAAAGGTTTTAATCCGCGGAATTCGTTCCAGCAATGATTTTTCGTACGAATTTGAGCTTGCCCACATGAACCAGAACTTAAACCCCGCCATTGAAACCATGTTCCTTCCAAGCAAAGAAAAATGGGGCGTAGTAAAATCAAGCAGCATAAAAGAACTTGCCCTTTTCGGCGGCGACATTTCGCGCATGGTACCACAACTGGTTGAAGCTGAACTTAAGAAGAAACTTGGGAAGTAGCAAAATAGTAAATAGTGAAATAGTAAATAGTGAAGGCATTGAAAAATGCGGAGGGCGAAAAAGGATTTTGCGGAGCTCCCTTTTCGTCCTGCGGAGCAAAATCATTTTTCGCCCGTAAGCATTTTTCTATATGCTCTAATATTGACATTTTTACGATATTTGTTGTATATTAAATAAATTATTATTTATTGATTTTTAAAGTGAGGTTACATATATGGCAGTACCTAGATCAAAAGTATCAAAGGCAGTAACAAAAAGACGCCAGACAATCAATATGAAACTTAAGGCACCACAGCTTGTTGAATGCAATAACTGCGGAAACCTTGTACAGTCTCATCATGTTTGTCCTAAGTGCGGATTCTACCGTGGACGTCAGATTATTACACCAGAGATTAACGGATAATTCAGGAGAAAAAAAATGGACGAATTGTTTGAAAAAATGCAGAAATTGATTGTTGAAAAGTTGGACATCGATGCAGCTAAAGTTACACTCGATGCTTCTTTTAGAAACGACCTTGGTGCAGACAGCCTTGATACTTACGAGCTTGTTTATGCAATCGAAGAAGAGCTTGGCGTAAGCATTCCAGATGAAAAAGCCAACGAATTTGAAACAGTTCGCGACGCTTACGATTTCATTAAAGCTGAATTGGATAAATAATTAAAATATCTGATAATCTTTAGAAAAGTACAAGTGAAGAGCTTGTACTTTTTTTTTATGGAGATTGTCGGGTCAAGCCCGACAATGACACATTCTGTCATTAACGGATAAAACCCGACAATGACACATTCTGTCATTACCGGGCTTGACCCGGTAATCTCATATTAAAAGACATGGACAAACAAAGAAAAGAAGCTCTTAATGCCTTCTGCAAAAAAGTAAAAATCCGCTTTAAAAACCTTGAAATGCTTGATCTGGCATTTCACCACCGAAGTATTACTAACGAAAAAAAACATATAAAAAACAATGAAAGACTCGAATTCTTAGGAGATTCTGTACTTGGAATTGTTACAGCCGCTTATCTATATAATAATTTTCCAAATCCTGAAGGCGATCTTGCAAAAATCAAATCGGCTGTAGTTTCCGAAAAAGCACTTGCACCTATCGCACTGGAATTTGGTATAGATAAATTACTTGTTTTGGGAAAAGGAGAAGAAGCAAGTGGCGGACGTACAAAACCTGCAATTCTTGCAGACTGTATGGAAGCAATAATTGGTGCCTATTATCTTGATTCCGGTTATAAAAATGCAGAAAAATATGTATTAGAGTTCATAATCCCAGAAATAAACAGGACAATTTCAACAGGTACAAAAGATTATAAAACTCAATTACAGGAAATTTACCAGAAAAAAACAAAATTGGTACCTAAATATGAATTAGTAGAAAAATCAGGACCTGCACATGATCAGACTTTCATAGTATATGTTCACCTGGATAACAAAAAATTTGGTCCTGCTAGTGCCAAATCAAAAAAAGAAGCTGAACAGATTGCTGCAAAAATGGCACTGGATTCAATAAAATAAATATTAAAAAATCGAAAATGCCTTTTTATGATGAAAAAAGCTCACGCGAATAACCCTGTTTTGCTCCACTAAACGAAGAGGGCGTTCCGCAAAACAGGAACATTCGCTACGCTTTTTTCATAAAAATCATTATTGATTTTTTACTATTCATAATTTATAATAATATAATAATTATTTGTAGAGTTTCCAGGAGGAAATAAAAAATGAAATTATCAAAAAAATTGATTATGGTTACTGTTATGATTTGTACTGCCGCTATGACTTTTGCACAGAGTCAGTCGGTACAGAAAAAATCAACCAGTTCAAATAATGAAACTTACGTAGAAAACGAATATCTTAATGATATTGATACAGAAATCATCATGGGGCTTGCAGAAGCTGATGATTTAGATACAAAACTTCTTGCTTTACAGTATATAAAAGATGCAATTGACGAAGGAAATACTTCGGCCGGTATAATTGAAGCACTTGATAAACTTTCTGGTGAAGGTGTTCTTACTGAATCACGAACAAACGGACGCAAAGTAAATAACTTCCCAGAAGTTCGTCGCCAGGCTTGTCTTTTAATGGCTCAGGTTCCTACAGAACATACAAAAAATCAGCTTATAAATATTATGGTTGCCGAAGATGAACCTATTGTTCTTTCTGCTGCTGTTCAATCACTTTCAATTATTAATCCTGAAAATACTGAACAGGCAATTTCTGCTATTGCATGGGTTGCAAAACGAAATGCAGTACTTAATCCTCAGAGCAGCCTTGCTTTTGAAGTTGTAGATGCTTATGAAAGACTTGCTCCTAATGCATCAAACCGAAAGGAAATGATTGCAAGCCTTACAGAAATTGCAGGAAACTATAGATATGCAACAACTGTAAGAAACAGAGCTACTAAACTTTTGAAGAAACTTTCAAATACAAATTCTTCTGACTCAAAGAATTCAGACGCAAAATAATCTGGAGCAATAATTGGAACCCATAATTCTTGCTTCGTCCTCACCACGACGTCAGGAAATTTTGAAAATGCTCAAAATCCCGTACAGGGTTATAATGCCAAATATTGATGAAACTATTTCATCAATGCTTGCGCATGAAGAAATCCCAGAGTTGCTTGCACGAGAAAAAGTTACTGCTGTTATTCGTTCACTTCCTGCAGGTCAGGAAATTCCATGGGTTTTAGGTGCAGATACTATTATTTCTTTCAACGGCTCGCTTTATGGTAAACCGCAAGATCAGGATGAAGCATTTAATTTCTTAAAGGAATTTCAGGGTAATACACATACAATTCTTACAGCTTTGGTTTTGTATAATGGAAAAACTCATTCTACTACTTCAAAGCTTTGTAAGACAGAAGTCACCTTTAGTGCAATGACCGATGAAGAAATTCAATGGTATGTAGACACAGGTGAATGGCATGGTGCAGCGGGTGGTTACCGCATTCAAAGCCTTGCCAGCATGTTCATAAGTCATATCGACGGTTCTTATTCAGGCGCCATCGGGTTGCCTATTTCGGAGCTTTACGATATATTAAAAGAACAGGGATACAAAATCCTTGAATAGAGCCGTTGGCTCAAATTAATCTTCCGTGCGCTGCCCTTTTTGGGAATTGCGTATCGAGAAACAGAGATGGTGGTTGAGATTGTCGGGTCAAGCCCGACAATGACAAAACCCGTGAAGGAGAAAATCATGGCTGTTGTTACCATGAAGAACCTGCTTGAATCCGGAGTACATTTCGGTCATCAGGTAAAGAGATGGGATCCACGTATGAAGAAGTATATCTTCGCAGAACGCAATGGAATCCACATTATTGACTTGCAGAAGACAATTGCTGCAATTAAAGACGGATACGATGAAGTTCGTCGTGTTACTGCTGCAGGAAAATCAGTACTGTTCGTAGGAACAAAAAAACAGGCTCAGCAGGCTGTTCAGAAAGAAGCTGAACGCTGCGGTATGTTCTATGTAAACAATCGCTGGCTTGGCGGTATGCTTACAAACTTTGCTACAATCAAAAAATCACTTCAGCGCCTCAAGAAAATCGAAAAGATGGAAATTGACGGCACATTCGAAAATCTTACAAA
>JAFZWX010000185.1 GCA_017617145.1 Treponema sp.
AGCAGGTTATGTAGATGAAGCAGACGCAAAGAGAATCAGAAAGCAGATGCTTCCTTATGGTTAATAGGAGAAGACTATGTCAAGAGCGATAGACGGAACAAAAAGAAAGAATCGCCGTGTAAAGATTTTGAAGCTTGCTAAGGGCTTCCGTGGCGACAGAAAATCAAACTACAAGCCAGCAAAAGATGCTGTAACAAAGGCACTTGGTCATGCATATGTTGACCGCCGTGACCGTAAGCATGAATTCCGCTCTTTGTGGATTGCACGTATTAACGCTGCTGTTCGTGAAGAAGGAATTACATATTCACAGTTTATCAACGGAGTAAACAAAGCAGGTATTAAATTGAACCGCAAGGCTCTTTCTAATATGGCTATTGAAGATCCAGTTGCATTTAAGGCTGTTGTTGAAGCTGCCAAGAATGCATTAAAGGCTTAGGAAAAAAATATGATATCACTCGATCAAGTTTTATTGTTGGAACAAAAAGTAGAAAGCGCTGTTGAAAAGATTAAACAGCTAGAAGGCGAAAATGCTGCTCTGCGCAATAAATGTTCAGAGCTCACAAATGCACTTTCTGCCAAAACGGAGCAGCTTACTGCTTTTGAAAACGAACAAAAAACAATCGAGTCTGGTATCATAAAAGCAATTGACCGGCTAAATTCAATCGAACATTCTGTATTGAAGACAGCCGGTTCTATTGCTGCAAAAGAAGCTGTGGCTCCTGCACCAGCAGTTGAACCAGAACCAACCGCGGACTCTGAGCCTGTTGAAGGGCCGTTAGATGAACCGGTTGAAGAAGTACCAGTAGACGAACCAATCGAAGAAACTTCTTCTGTTGTTACAGATATGAACTTCGACCAGATGACACCGGTAGAAGATACAGAAGAACCACTTTTTGAAGAAGTACCTGTTGAAGATGAAGCAGACGATGCTGATCAAGATCCAGAATCTAAGGATAATTTAGGATTTGATATTTTCTAATGGGCAAGCTTCAGATTAATCTTTTAGGAACAACTTTCACAATTCAAGCAAACGAAGACGAAGAATACCTTAATAAGCTTTTAGGATATTATTCGCGCATTGTAAACGACGTAAGTCAGATAGAATCAATTAAAACACCACTTCAAACTTCAATTCTTGCAGGAATAATGCTCTGCGATGAAGTATACAAAGAAAAATCAAATGCCATTGCAAATGAAAAAATGCAGAATGAACAAGTTTCTTTAATTGATGACGAAGAAAGCGAAGAACTTGAACGCCGCACAATTGCAATGATAGATAAAATCAACAGAGTTTTATAAGCAGGTTTATTTTGATTAAAAATATCTGGGTTGATGCAGATTCCTGCCCTCTTAAAGTAAGAAACCACACAGTAGATTACGCGGCTAAAAAAGGTATTACTGTTTTTTTTGTTGCAAACAAACAGATTGAATGCCAGAGTAAGAATCCTTTTAAAATGATTATTACAGACTCTCAAAAAGATGCTGCAGATAATTATATTTTTGAAAATGCAACGACAGAAACCGATCTTGTAATAACTCGTGATATTGTTTTTGCAGAAAGACTTTTATCAAAAGGTGTGCATGCAATTAATGACCGCGGAACTGAATTTACAAAAGAAATAATAAAAGAACGTCTGAGTGAACGGGATTTTAATTTACAGCTTGTACAAATGGGCCTCTCAAAACCATACCACGAAGGCTACGACCAGAAAAAATTTGAAAAATTCGCAAATTGTCTGGATAGAGTTGTAATTAGAAATTTATAAACTTAAGAAGGTAAACCTAAAAATTGCTTTCGCAATTTTTTTAACGGTTTGCTATCTATCAAGGGGCATAAATGCCCCTACTCATCATCCGGAAAAGCCATTTGAATAGCGCAGATTCGGTCTTTGATTTGCATGAAGGCGTAGACTACTTCAGGGTCAAAGTGTGAACCGGCGCTGTTTTGAATCTCTTCAAAAGAATCATCCATTGACCAGGACTCTTTGTAGCAGCGCTTGTGACTAAGAGCATCAAATACATCGGCAACAGCTACAATTCGTGCACTTAGAGGAATATCTTTACCGGCCAGAGGCTCTGCCTTTGGTACTACTCCATCACGAATAGAAAAATCTTCGAGCTTTATGTTTCCAGGATATCCTGATTCTCCACCGTCCCAGCGGTCATGGTGATGAAGTGCAATTTCCTGAGCCATAATATCAAGATTAGATTCAATAGGTTCAAAAAGCTGTGCACCAATACAGGTGTGTCCCTTCATAATATTTCGTTCTTCTTCAGTAAAACGAGGGAATGTCTTTTTTAGAATAACATCGGAAATTCCAACTTTTCCAACATCGTGGAACTTGGCTGCAATTTTAAGATTATCGCGGTATTTCTGAACTTCGGCTGCAGGAACATTGTGATTGAATGCCCATCGGTCATAAATTTCCATTGCAAAAGAAGAAACGCGTTCAACATGTGGATATGTTTCTTTAGGGTCACGGAACTCTGCCATTTTTAGCATACGTTTTACCATGTTGCTTGTAAGGTACGCATGCTGTAAAGCCTGAACAGCACTTACTGCAAAGTGACCAATAAAAAGTTCATCTTCTTCATCAAAAGAAACTACAGCACCATTTTCATCGAGCTTATTAATTATTTGAAGTACACCAAGAATTGTTCCGTTTGCATTCTTTAACGGGAAAGTATACATAGACTTGGTGCGGTAATTTGTCATAATATCAGAGTTTTTGTTAAATCTGTAAGGCTCTGATTCAGGGATTTCATAACAATCTTCAATATTTACAGATTTACCTGTTGAAGCAACATATCCGCAAATTTGTTTTTCATTAATAGGAAAAGAGAAACAACTGTAAGGAAGCTTTTCTCCGGGAGCAAGCTCTTTAAGATGAGTATCATTTTGACCATATTTAATTTTAATACGATCTTCTTCAACAACGTAAATTGAACCTGCATCGGCATTTACAATATGCCTGGTTTCTGTAAGAATTCTTTCAAGAAGTACGTCAACGTCCTGTATTTCATTGAGCTGACGTTCAATTTCCATGATTTTCTGAAGTTTATCTTCACTTTCCTTACTGGTTGGCATCAAAATACTCCTATTACTTTCTTTATATTATCGTCTTAAAATGCTGAAAAATCAAGATGGTTTAGCAAAATAGGTGAATTTTCTTAGAATTTTTTGATAAGTGAAAAATAAATAGGACCCGCGCCGTTTGAAGTATCTGGTAAAATCTGATATCCGTATTGTGTTTTTTCGAAGGCCGGAAGCATGAGTTTTGCACAATGTGATATTTGAGCCTGATCCGGGTTTGGATTTTCAAAAGTAAAATTACCGCTGCCCTGTTTGTTAAACTTTTTTACAAGGCGTTCCATCATCTGATCGTTTTCCTGAGGAGCTAAAGCACAGGTTGAATACAAAAGGTATCCTCCGCTGCGAAGAAGCCGGTATGCGCTTGAAAGAAGTGCCCATTGTTCCATTGCAACAGTTTTTATTCTTGCAGGGGACCATTGACTAAGATATTTTGGGTCTGCAATAACATGGCGCTCGGAAGAACAAGGTGCATCAAGTAAAATTGCATCAAAGCATTCAGTCTGGCGCGTACACCAGGTAGAACCGTCGCTACACGAAACTGTAATTCGTTCACTGATTTGTGGTGGCAGGCATTCTTCTACTACAGTTGCAAGACGATATTTGCGTTGCGAAGAGCGTTCATTTGAAGAAAGATGAGAATCTTCTGACATGCGGCTTGCAAGTACAAGTGTTTTTCCTCCGGGAGCCGCACAAAGATCAAGAATATCGGTGGCGTTATTTAGCGGAAGACAAAGGGCTGCCAGAATGCTTGCACTGTCTAAAAAATAGGATTTTTGTGAGCCTGGAACTTTGTATTCAATTGAATCTGATGGAGCTGCGAAAGCTTGTTTGAGTGATTGCCATCGCTGTCCGTAAAGCTCAGAGTAAAACTGTTCAAAGCCCTGCGAACCTCTTAATGTATCTGGTTTCTGATTTTTTGACATTAAAAGCTCTCCTCGTAATTTACACAAAGCACGTATTTTCCGTTAATAAGTTCAAGCTTTAAAAATCCACATTTGATTTTATACTCAAAAATCCGTCGGACAGATTCGTTTAATCGGTTTTCAAAGTTTGAATCTTCAGCGGCTTTTTCAAGAAGAACCTGTACGCTCTGCCCTATCCGTTTTTCCGAAATCATGATGCAGTCAATGCCTGCCTGAATTGCCATAACAACTGCTTTTTCAGGAGGATATCCGTTATCGGCAAGTGCTCCCATAAAAATATCATCAGAAAAAATTATTCCATTAAAACCAAAGTCATTTCGAAGTACGTCGGTAACCCAATATTTTGAAAGGCATGCAGGATTTTTTTCATCATAGCCTTTTACACGAGCATGAGACATGAGTACTGCACTTGGATTTTGTTTTACAAGTTCGCGGAAAGGTTTCATTTGAAGTTCAAGGTCTTCTTGCGTCCATTCAATTTCGGGGAGACCTGTATGAGGGTCTGTATTTGTGTTGCCTGGAAAATGCTTGAGCACAGTTCCAATTCCGTTTGATTCGTAGGCATTTATACAAGCGGCTCCGTAAGAAATAACTTTTTGCTGAGGACCAAAGCTGCGTTCCATTAAAAATAATTCGTTATCTGGTGTGCAGACCTCTGTTACAGGTGCGAGATTCATTGTAAAACCAAGTTTCTGCATTTGTTCAGCCTGATTTTTATAAAGCTCTGCGGCTTGCTCTTCAGTAAGTTCATTTGCAACTTTTTCTGCAGAAGGAAGCGGCGTGTTTAGAGTGCGAAGTCTGTTTACATAACCACCTTCCTGATCTACAGTCAGAAACGGCGGGATTTTTTTGTTAGCTTTGCAATATTCAAAAATTGATTTGTTGAAGGCAATCATCTGAGATTTGGTGTCTGCTATATTGTAACTGAAATATAAGAAACCACCGGCAATATTTTCTTCAACAGGTGTAAAAGTGTCGCAGCCTACAAGGTTTACAACAAAAAGCTGGGCAATGCGTTCTTCAAGCGGTAGTGCTTTTATAAAATCATCAATTGCCTGGGATTTTTGCTGTTCAACAAGTTTTATATATTCAAGTATATCCTGTCCGCGTTGATGCAGTTGTTTTTCGTGTTCATTAATTTTTTTATCATTATTGCAACTTGTAAGAAAGATGAGAACATACAGCAGTAGGCAACTTGGTTTAAATTTCATAGGTATATTATATATATGGAATAGTTTTAATTCAATGAATTCATGTGTAAAAACTGGCTTCCAGGCAAATGCAAACAATTGTAAAACAAAGCCGCTCCCGCGAAGGAACGTCTGCAAACTACGGCGAAGCTTGCAAGGAAAGATTTTACTCGCTGCGCTCGGCAAGCGTCGATGTAGTTTGTAGCCGTCCCTTCGCTCCGCAACTTTGTTTTCAAACTGATTTATAAATTGCCCTCGCGCCAGTTTTTAAAATGGGTTTTACGTATTAAATCATGTAAAAATCTAACCGAAATCTAACCGTAAATCATGTTAGAATTCTAACCGAAATTATTTAGGTTTGATGGACATTTTCAGGAGCTGTTCCTGGAGAATGTCCACATTCTTTTTCAGTTCAAGCAGA